>DATABT010000120.1:0-4829 GCA_036259455.1 Longimicrobium sp.
CGGAGCCGGCCCCGCGATTCTGTGGGAGAGATCCGTCACAGGGGCTACCCACCCCCAGGCGCGAGAAGTCAGCCTGAGTCATCCGGCGCACCGCGCACCCTGGTACCATGAAAGTCGCCCACGCCGCGGCTGTCATTTCGAAGGAGGCGCCCGCGTGATCGCCGCCGGTGCACGAGCCCGTGGCGCCGACTGAGAAATCTACTCACCCGTGCTGGAGACCGATTTCTCGCTCCGGGCTCGCCCAGAGTCGCCGCGCCGCAGGCATTTGCCGGGTCTCAGGTTCCGCGCGAGCGACTTTCCTCCGGCAGAGTGCGCGGTGCACCGAATGACTGAGCGGAAAGGACGCTGGGCGAGGCCGAAGCCGACCACGGGGCACCAGCACGCGTCAGTGAATTACTCAGTCGGCGCCAGAGAATTCCTGCACCGCCAGGGTTCGCGCGGGGCGCCTCCTTCGCAATGACACCTCGGGCGGGGCCACTTTCGTTCTACAGGGTGCGTGCAGCGCCGGATGCCTCAGATGACGGCGCCGGCCCGTACGCGCGAGAGGCTCGCCAACACACTCTCAGCCTCAGCGCACGGCCACCGCGGCGGCGCGGGTACCGGGAATGCTCAGCTCCACCTCCGTTCCGCGTGGCGAGCCGCGCAGGCGCAGCGCCGCGTCGGGGCCGTAGATCTCCCGCAGCCGCTCCCGCGTGTGGCGCAACCCGGCCTCTTCGCGCGATGCGGCCGGGCCGCCGGCGGGGCCGGGCCCGTTGTCCGCCACCGTGATGCGCAGCCCGCCGCCCTCCCGCGCCGCCGCGACCACGATGCGCCCGCCGCGCGACCTGCGGGCGATGCCGTGCTCTATGGCGTTCTCCGCCAGCGGCTGCAGGATGAACTGCGGCACCCGCTCGTCCAGCACGTCGTCGTCCACGCGCACGTCCACCGAAAGGCGGTCGGGAAAGCGCAGGCGCATGATGTCCAGGTAGTGGTCCAGCACGCGCAGTTCGTGGCGCAGCGGCACCTCCTGCACGCCGTCCGCGTCCAGCGAGTCGCGCAGCAGTTCGCACAGCCGGCCCAGCATCTCGTCCGCCGCGTCCGCGTCGCGGTGCATCAGCGCGGAGATGGCGTTCATGGTGTTGAAGAGAAAGTGCGGGCGGATCTGCGAGCGCAGCGCCTGCAGCTGCGCGTGCGCCAGCCGCGCCTCCAGCCGCGCCGCCGCCGTCTCGCGCTCGCGCAGCGTGCGGTGGTACCGCAGCGCCAGCGCAATGCCGAACATGGACGCGAACGCCATCAGCTCGAAGAAGAAGCGGTCCGCCAGCGCCACGCCCACCGTGTACCCCGGCAGCGGCGCCAGCGCCTGCCGCAGGGGGACGTACAGCAAGACCTTGAGCACCACCATCGCCCCCGCCGCGACCGCGTAGAGCACGCCCGCGCGCATCCACCCCCGCCCCGTGGGCGGATGGCGGCGCACCAGCCACAGCACCACCGGGGTGAACGCCGCGCACGTGTACCAGTCGGTGAACGAGACGGCGAAGCTCCGCGTCCACGGCACCGGCTGGCCCTGGGCGGCCAGCTTCAGCCCGTCGTGGCTGGCGCCCAGCACGGCCAGCAGCGTCCAGATCCCCACTGCCCACAGCGCGAACCGCACCCGCGCGGACCGCGTCTCCCGCCCCTCGGAGCCGGGTGGGTGATGGGCGTGCGCCGGCGGATCTGCGGAGAACGTGTTCACGGCAGGCGGGTGCGCAGGGGGAGGAAGCGGGAGCTGAGGACGAATCTACGCATCCCCGGCTCCGGATGCACCAGTCATGGGACGAAGCGGCCGTCACATGTGACGAAATGACGCGCATTGCGTCACCCGCGCCTTCGTCGGCCCCGGTCGCCCGCGGCGCGGACCCGCTTCATCGATCCCTCATGCATGGAACGTGGAGGCGCCTAAGGAGCGGGTCGGACCCCCCGCCGCGCCATCCCGGGCGAGGGTGGCACCCGGCTTCTTGCGCGCCAGGCCATCCGCGGGATGCGCGATGCGGGATTCACCCGGGAGACGCAAGCGGTTGCGCGGCATCTGGTTCCGGGAGCAGCCCGCGGCCAGGAAATCGTAGCTGGTGTCGACACCCGTCTTTCGAGACGACGCGGGCAGGGAGCGGCGGAAACTGAACACGGCTCAGCCGGCGTAGAGTGCCCCGTGGCGGCGCGTGAAACCTTGCCGGTCGACGGGCCGTAGGCGACCTCCGTCCGCTGAAGACGCGGCGCCGGGCCATGACTGGCGGCGCGCGGCGGACCCGAAAATCGAACTCGCCCCCTCCTCGCGGAGTTCCTGCCATGAAACGCTATCTCGTCGTACTCGCTGCCGCCGCGCTGGCCGCGGCGCCCGCACTCGCGCAGACGCCCGGCGGCCAGCGGCCACCCGGCCAGGGAGCCCCGCAGCCCCCGGCCGCGGGCCCCGGTGAGATCCAGGGCACCGTCGTGGACGCGGAGAGCAACCAGCCCGTCTCCTCCGCCGCCGTGGAGGTGTGGAGCGCGGCGGATTCGGCGCTGGTGGCCGGCGCCATCGCCCGCCCGGACGGCAGCTTCCGCATCCAGGGCCTTCGCCCCGGCAACTACTACCTGCGCGTCAGCGTGATCGGGTACGGCCCGGAGCGCACCGGCCAGCTGACCATCGCCGCGGCGTCGCCGCGCGCCAACGCGGGTAACATCGGGCTCACGAAGCGCGCCGTGGTGCTGGAGGCCATCGGCGTGGAGGCGGAGCGCCCGGCCATCACCATCGCCCCCGACCGCAACGCGTACTCCACCCGGGACGTGGCCCCCGCCGCGACCACGGCCAGCGAGGTGCTTGAGGCCGTGCCCTCGGTGCAGGTGGACGCGGACGGCAAGGTGAGCCTGCGCGGCAACGAGAACGTGGTGGTGCAGATCAACGGCCGCCCGTCGCCCATCCGCGGCGAGCAGCTGGCGGGGTACCTCAGGCAGCTTCCCGCCAACACGCTGGACCGGGTGGAGGTCATCCCCAACCCGTCGGCCCGGCACGATCCGGAGGGGATGGCGGGGATCATCAACATCGTCCTCAAGCAGAACGTGGACCTGGGGCTGAGCGGCGGGCTGACCATCCCCGCCTCCACCTCCGACCGCTACACGGTGTCGGGCAACCTGGGCTACCAGCAGGGGCCGGCCACCTGGTTCGTGAGCTACGGCTTCAACAGCGAAGACCGCGGCCAGGCGGGCATCAACGACCGCACCCGGCTGGGCACCTCGCGGGCGCCGCTCTCCTTCACCGAGCAGGACATCCGCGGCTCGCAGGGCAACTTTGGCCACAACTTCAACGCCACGCTGGACTACCGGCTGGGCCGGCGCGACGTGGTGAGCAACGCGCTGATGCTGAACCTGCGCGGGTTCGACGACGAGTCGCTGAGCGCCTACAACGAGCTGGACGCCACGCGCATCCTGGTGGACGCGTACGAGCGGGTGCGCGACTCGCGCAACGACAACTGGATGGCGGACTACACGCTGGCGTGGAAGCGCACGCTGGAGCCGCAGCGCCACGAGATCTCCACCGAGATCCGCCTGAACCGCTCGCAGGACGACGACCGCACGGAGCTGTGGCGCCAGGCGAACGCCGGCGGCGGGCTGTCGGACGCGGAGGTCAACGAGACCGACGCGCGGACCTACCAGCTCACCGGCCAGCTGGACTACACGCGCTCGCTGGCGGAGCGCACCAAGCTGGAGACGGGGTACAAGGGGAACGCGCGCTGGCTGGACCGCGACTTCACCGTGCTGGTGGACCCGCTGGGCACGGGCAGCTGGGTGCGCGGCGACCTGAGCAACATGCTGGAGTTCGACGAGACGGTGAACGCCGTGTACGGCGTGCTGAGCCACGGCACCGGCAAGCTGGAGCTGCAGGGCGGCCTGCGGGCGGAGTACGCCACCCGCGACTTCTCGCTGGCCGACTCGGACGAGCGCTACCCGTACGACTACACGAGCCTGTTCCCCAGCGCGCTGGCCAGCTACAACCTGAGCGACCGCACGCAGGCCAAGGTAAGCTACTCGCGCCGCATCCGCCGGCCGGGCCGCGAGGAGCTGAACCCCTTCCCGGTGTTCTTCGACCTGCAGAACGTCTTTCTGGGCAACCCGGAGCTGAACCCGGAGTTCACGGACGCCATCGAGCTGGGGCTGCAGCACTCGGGGCGGCTGGGCAACATCCAGTTCTCGCCCTTCTACCGCCGGACGACGGACGTCATCCGCTTCGTGGTGAACACGGCGGACAGCGTGGCGGGACGCGAGGTGACCAGCGTAAGCTTCAAGAACCTGGACACGGGGAGCTCGTGGGGCGCGGACCTGAACGGCACGCTGCGGCTGGGGCAGCGGTTCAACGGGCTGGCGGCGTTCAACGTCTTCAAGATGGTGACGGAGGGCACCTCCGGTGCGGCCAGCCTGGGGACCGACGCGGTGACGTGGTCGGCGCGGTTCAACGGCACCTACAACTTCTCGCCGCGCACCTCCATTACCGGCATGTACTTCTACCGCGCGCCGATGAACATCGAGGGCGGCCGGTTCGACGCATTCGGGGTCGCCAACGTGGCGGTGCGCCAGAAGATGTACAACGACCGGGTGAGCATGACGCTGCGCCTGTCGGACCCGTTCAACACCCAGCGCTTCCGGGTGCGCGCGGGCGACGACAACATCATCCAGTTCACGGAGCGCACCTTCACCTCGCGCGCGGTGCACCTGAGCCTGCAGTACAACTTCGGCCGTCCGCCCCGCGTGCGGCAGCCGCGCCAGGACGATCAGGGCGGCGGCGCGACCCCCTTCGGCGGGCGCTGATTCTCCCCACGCAGGCAATCGCAAGCGGCCCCGTG
>DATABT010000121.1:0-4050 GCA_036259455.1 Longimicrobium sp.
GAGGCGCCCGCGTGATCTCTGCCGATGCAGGAACCCATGGCCGCCGACTGGGAATTCTACTCACCCGTGCTGGTGCCACGCCCCGCTCAGACGAAGCTCGACCGATTCCTTTCGATTCACGGAGCGACTTTCATCCGAGAAGGTGCGCGTAGCGCCTGATGACTCAGGAGGACGGAGGTGGATGCGGGGCGCCCGCCGGAAAAACTCTTGCTTCCGGATGAGCGCCCTTCATATTACATCCCGTGCGTCCGCTGCTCCCGCCAGCGGGTGCAGTGGCGCCCTCCCACGGTCCTCCTGACCGGAGCAGGACAATGCCCGCCGTACTCGGACTTCTCGCCATCGCCCTCGGGCTCGCCTGCATTCTGGCGGACGAGCAGATCAGCCGCGCCGTCTGGCGCACCGCCGAAGACCCGCAGGCCGGCGCCACCAGCGCCCGCGTGCTCGGCCTCATCCTCTTCGTTGCCGGCGGCGTCGCCTTCCTGGCCTGGACCCCCTGACCCCCGTCAGTCCAGCGACAGCGCGTAGCGGTAGCCCGTGCGGCTGAAGCCCAGCGACTCATAGAACCCGTGGGCATCCTGGCGGCGAACGTTGGTGGTCAGCATCAGCGTGTACGCGCCGCGTTCCCGCGCCCACTGCTCCGCGAACTCCACCAGCGCCGCGCCCACGCCCTGGCGCCGCACGCGCGCGTCCACCACCAGCGTGAGGATGCGCGCGTACGGCCGGTCCTGCTCGAACAGCCACCCGCGCCCCATCCCCAGGAACCCCGCCACCTCGCCGTCCACCTCCGCCACGTACGCGGCGTAGTCGTCGTCGCCCGCCACGCGGTCCACGCGGGCGCGCACCTGTTCCGGCGTGGAGGGATAGCCCAGCTCGCCCAGCAGCCGGGCGACGGCGGCGAGGTCGGCGTCGGCCAGGGGACGCACGCGGGCGGGCGGCTTGGGCGGTCTCATGCGCGGCGAACGCGGGACAGGGGTACGATGCTTGCCGCTGCATCTCCGTCCCCGGCAATGACTTCAGCCACGTGGAGGAGGACCATGGGCGGCAAGAAGATGGAAGGGAGCGAGGAGCAGAAGCGCCAGGCGGCCCGCGACGCGCGCGAGGAGGGAAAGAGCGCCAGCGAGATCGGCGCCACGACCGGCGGCAGCCAGCAGCGCACGGAGGCCAAGGGGAAGATGTCGCACCAGGAGCGGCTGGACCTGAAGCGCGAGGGCAAGCCCGACCAGCTGACGGAGGAGACGCCGACGGCGCGCCCCGGCAGCCGCGACCCCGGAACGCTGGACCAGGAGCGCTTTCCGCGTCTCTGAGCCGCGGCAACGAGAATCGGGCCGGGAGCTGATCCCGGCCCGATCTACATCATACCTCCGGCATTCGTGTCGCCTCGAGCCCGCTTCGGAGCGCATCGGCGTTCTCATCGGAAGGACACGCCGATCAGGACCGCCCGGAAGAGCCGCTGCTGCTCTGGACTCATCCTCACGCGGACGGAAGCGGCGGCGGACCGGCGGAGGCAAAGAGCGGCTGCAGCTCCGCCACCTCACCCGCGGGCGTCCAGGCCGCCATCCCCTGCTTCCACACCAGCGTCTCGCGCGTAAGCTGGCCGCCGGAGGCGTGGCCGCGCAGCGTGTCCATGCCGAACGGCCCCGCCTGCGCCCCGCCCAGCGCCACGTAGAACTGCGCCGCGCCCGGCAGCGGCGGCGGCCCGGCGTGAGCTGCACCGGCGCCCGCGTTCTGCCCGAACGCGTTGGCCATCTGCTGCGCCATGGCGAAGCCCATCCCCAGCCCCATGCCGTCCGCGGCACCGCCGCCGGGGTTGTCCGCCGCCTTCTCCATTGCGTTGGCGGCCTGGAACTGCGTGTACGCGTTCAGGTTGCCGATCACGCCCATGCTGGTGCGCTTGTCCAGCGCCTTCTCCACCTCTTCGGGCAGGGAGATGTTCTCCACCAAAAAGGTGGTGATCTCCAGCCCGTATCCCGCCACCTCGGGGCCGATCACCGTCTTTACCGCCGTGCCCAGCTCGCTGAAGTTGGCGGCCAGGTCCAGCGCCGGGATCTTCCCCTCGCCCAGCGCCTCGGTAAAGCGGCTGACGATGAAGTTGCGGATCTGGTCGCTGATGCCGTCCGTCGTGAACACACCGCTGGTGCCCACGATCTGCGCGATGAACCTGCCCGGCTCGCCTACCTTGACGGCGTAGGTGCCGAAGGCGCGCAGCCGCACCGCCCCGAACTCCGGGTCGCGCAGCATGATGGGGTTCTTGGTCCCCCACTTGAGGTCGGTGAAGACCTTCGTGGAGACGAAGTAGACCTCGGCCTTGAAGGGCGAGTTGAACCCGTACTTCCACCCGCGCAAGGTGCTCAGGATGGGCAGGTTGTCCGTCTTGAGCTCGTAGCGCCCGGGGCCGAACACGTCGGCGATCTGCCCCTGGTCCACGAACACGGCGGCCTGGCCGGGGCGTACGATGAGCTGCGCGCCGTTCTTGATCTCGTTGTCGTGCCGCTCGAAGCGGTAGACCATCGTGTCGCCCGTGGCGTCCAGCCACTCGACGATGTCGATGAGCTCGGTCTTGATGAAGTCCCAGAGGGCCATGTCGCTGCTCCGTGGTGGCACGGCGGGATGGGTGATGCGGGTGACCTGCAAGTTCACGCGTGGGCGCCCCCCACGCAACCCGCGGCGCGTGTGTACGTGCATCCGCGCGGATCGGTTTCGGATGATGCGAGGGCGGGGAACCGATTGGCGGGATTCGACTTGGCAGATGGGATCGAGGCGGCGTCTGCTCGAACCGCACCGTTCGGGTCCGGCGCGCATCGTGTTCGGGGTTGAAGCCCGGTCCGGCGAGCGCAGTGAGACGGGACCGGGCTTGTGGCCGTTCGAGCCGCGGCTTCAGCCGCCCACGGTGCGTGACCGGAATCCGGCCCGCTAAAAACTTGACACACCCGAACGGGCGTTCGATTCTACCCGTTCCCACACACAGCGGGAGCGGCGCGGTCCCCCGGCGGCGCCCCTCCCCGGAAACCGGCGGAAGGAGTGCTGTTCCTTTGATCCCGTCCCCCAGAACGCGCCGCGCGCCTGTCCTGGCGCTCGCGCTGGCCCTGTTCGCCGCGGCGGGCAGCGCCCATGCGCAGCAGCGGCTCACCAGCCCCGAGCAGCAGTTCGGCCACCCCATCGGCGCCGACTACGAGCTCCCCGATTACCAGGACCTGGTCGCCTGGTGGCAGAAGCTGGACGGCGAGAGCGACCGCATGACGCTCGTGGACATCGGCCGCACGGAGGAGGGGCGCACGCAGGTGATGGCCATCGTCACCAGCCCCGAGAACCACCGCAGCCTGCAGCGCTACCGCGAGATCAGCCGCACGCTCGCCATGGGCCAGGTGGATTCGGCGACGGCCGCGGGATTGGCGGCGCAGGGAAAGGCGGTGGTGTGGATCGACGGCGGGCTGCACGCCACCGAGGTGCTGGGCGCGCAGCAGCTGATGGAGACGCTGTGGCAGCTCGTAAGCCGCGACGATCCCGAGACGCGGCGAATCCTGGACGACGTGATCGTTCTCTTCGTCCACGCCAACCCGGACGGAATGGACCTCGTCTCCAACTGGTACGAGCGCAACCCCGACCGCGAGGCGCGTTCCATCGCGTACATCCCCCGGCTGTACCAGAAGTACATCGGCCACGACAACAACCGGGACTTCTACATGTCAACGCAGCCGGAGACGGAGAACATCAACCGTCAGCTGTATCACGTGTGGTTCCCGCAGATCATGTACAACCACCACCAGACCGGTCCGACCGGTACGGTGATGTTCGCGCCGCCCTTCCGCGATCCGTTCAACTACAACATCGACCCGATGATCATCGCCAGCCTCGACATCGTCGGGTCCGCGATGCACGACCGCTTCCTGCGCGAGGGCAAGCCGGGGGTGACCATGCGGTCGGGCGCCAACTATTCGACGTGGTGGAACGGCGGCCTCCGCACGATGCCATACTTCCACAACATGATCGGGCTCCTGACGGAGACGATCGGCAACCCGACGCCGATGGAGATTCCTTTCATACCGCGGCGAC
>DATABT010000122.1:0-8853 GCA_036259455.1 Longimicrobium sp.
ACTTGATCCTATCTTCTCAGTCCCCCGCCTGCCCCACCGCCTCCGGCAGCGCGGCGCCCTGCGCACCCAGGTCGGCCCAGGAGAGCATGCCGAACTCCGGCCGCACGGCGGCCAGCCCGGCGAACGCGTCCGCCGCCGTCCCGGGCGCGCCCGCGTCGGCAATGCCGGCCAGCAGCACGCCCAGGATCTGCCACGCCGGGCGCGACATCCCCGGCGCGCGGAGCGCGGGCCAGAAGCGCTGCACGCGGCGCTGCACGTTGGTGAACGTCCCCTCCATCTCCGCGAACGTGGTCGCGGGCAGGACGAAGTGGGCGTTGCGCGCGCCGGGGCTCAGGTGCTGGCCCACGTAGACGAACAGCGACGCGTTCGCGCCGAAGTCCGCCGGCGCGTCCACCAGCTCGTCGCCCAGCACGAAGAGCACGCCCGTGTGCGCCGCGGCCGCCTCCAGCCCGCCCTTGCCGTCCTCCCCGCCCGTGCGCGTGTAGCCGAACAGCTCCGCGCCGGCCACGTTGGCCGCGCGGTCCGTCCGCAGCGCCAGGTCCGGAAAGCCGGGGAGCACCACTTCCTCGCCCTGCTCGCAGCGGAACACGCCGCCGCCGCCGCCCACCGCCTCCATCACCCGCCGCAGCGCGCCCATGTCCTCGTTCGCCGCGAACGGGGAGACCACGGCCGCCGCGCCGCCCGCGTGGCCGCGCAGGGCGTCGGCCAGGCGCATCAGCGCGTCGCTCCACGACATGGGCACGTGGCGGCCGGAGGCGTCGCGCACCAGCGGCGCCTCGATGCGGTCCACGCGGTTGATCCACTGGTAGTTCAGCCGCCCGAAGTCGCACATCCAGTGCGAGTTCACCTCGGGGTTGGGGCGCGGCTTCAGGCGCATCACCTGGTTGTCGCGCGTCTCCAGCCGCACGTTGCACCCCTGCGTGCAGTTGGGGCAGATGCTGGGGGTGCGGTCCAGGTCCCAGGCGCGCGCCTTGTGCAGAAAGTCCTTGCTGACCAGCGCGCCCACCGGGCAGATGTCGACGATGTTGTCGGCCCACAGGCTCCCGGTGAGCCCCTCGTCGAAGAAGGTGTCGATCACCGCGCGATGGCCGCGCTGCACCACCGTGAGCCGCTCGTCCTGCGCCACCTCGCGCATGAAGCGCACGCAGCGCGTGCACATCACGCAGCGGTCCGCGTAGAACAGCACGTCGCCGCCGAAGTCGTCGCGGCCCAGCACGCGCTTGGGCTCCCTGGAGCGCCCCATCGCGGGGCCCTCGGCACTGACGTAGTCCTGCAGCTTGCACTCGCCCGACTGGTCGCACACGGGGCAGTCCAGCGGGTGGTTTACCAGGTAGAACTCCAGCACCCCCTCGCGGGCCTTGAGCGCGGCCTCGCTCTCGGTGTGCACCACCATGCCGTCGGCCACCGTGCCCACGCACGCCGGCTGCAGCTTGGGGCTCTTTTCCACCTCCACCAGGCACATGCGGCACTGGGCGGGGGCGCTGAGCTCCGGGTGATAGCAGTAGTGGGGCACGTCCACGCCGGCGTGCGCGCACGCGTCCAGCAGGCGCGTTCCCTTGGGCACGCTCACCGTCATCCCGTCGATGGTGACGGAGACGTTCTCTACCGCAGCTGTCGTTTCGTCGGCCATGGCCGCTTCTTTCAGTCGATGCGTTCCGGCGCGCCGCTCAGCGCGCGCCGGCCAGGGCGAAGTCCCCGGCCGCCATGAGGGCCAGGTAATCACCGCGGAACTTCTGGATGCTGGAAACGATGGGCGCCGCCGCCGCGTCGCTCAGCACGCAGATGGTCTTGCCGCTCATCTTGTCGCTGATGTCCATCAGCGTGTCCAGGTCGTCTTCGCTGCCACGCCCCATCTCGATGCGCTTGAGGATGCTGGCCGCCCACGCCGTGCCCTCGCGGCAGGGCGTGCACTGGCCGCAGCTCTCGTGGGCGTAGAAGTCCACCATCCGCCGCACCTGCTTTACGACGTTGGTCCCCTCGTCCATCACGATCACCGATCCGCACCCCAGCATGGTCCCCGCGGCCGCCATGGACTCGTAGTCCATCCCGATGTCCAGCTCGTCCGCCGTCAGGATGGGCACCGACGAACCGCCGGGAATCACCGCCTTGACGGCCTTGCCGGACGGAGTTCCTCCACAGACGTCGTAGATGAACTCCTTGAAGTTGAAGCCCAGCGGCACCTCGTAGTTGCCGGGGCGCTTCACGTGCCCGCTCACGCAGAACAGCTTGGTGCCGGTGGACTTTTCCGTCCCCCACTGCCTGTACCACTCCGCCCCGTTCTGCACGATGTGCGCGGCGGCGATCAGCGACTCCACGTTGTTGACCGCGGTGGGGTAGCGGAACGCGCCCGCGATGGCCGGATACGGCGGCTTCACGCGCGGCTCGCCGCGGCGCCCCTCCAGCGAGTTGAGCAGCCCCGTCTCCTCGCCGCAGATGTACGCGCCCGCGCCGATGTGCAGCGTGAGGTCCAGGTCGATGCCGGACCCGAAGACGTTCCTGCCGATGTACCCCGCCGCGTACGCCTCTTCGATGGCGCGCGCCATGATCTGCGCCGCCTCGAAGAACTCGCCGCGCACGTAGATGTAGGCGTGCTCGGCGTTGATGGCGTACGCGCCGATGAGGCACCCCTCGATGAGCGCGTGCGGCGTCCACCGCATGAGCTCGCGGTCCTTGAAGGTCCCCGGCTCGCTCTCGTCGGCGTTGCAGATGAGAAAGTGCGGCTTGCCCGGTTCCTTCCTGGGCATGAAGCTCCACTTCGTCCCCGTGGGGAAGCCCGCGCCGCCGCGGCCGCGCAGGCCCGAGGCCTTTACGACGTCGACGATCTCCGCGCGGTCCATCCCCAGCGCCTTGCGCAGCGCCTTGTATCCGCCCAGCTCCTCCCACCCCTTCAGCGTCCGCGCCTGCGGGTTGCCAAAGTGCTCGGAAAGAACGAGGACTTCGCTCGGGTGCCTGTATGGATAAGCCATAGCCCTAGTGCCCGGTGCCCAGGTTCAAGTGCCCGGTCTGCGGTGCCGCGGCTCCCCGGCACCGGGCAGGGGGCACTCGATACTGCCGTTCGCTCACGTGAGCCGCTCCAGAATCGCCGGCACGTCCTCGGGCCGCACGTTCTCGTAGTAGCGCTCGTTGACCTGGACGGCGGTGGGAAAGCCGCAGGCGCCCAGGCACTCCACCTCCATCACCGTCCACAGCCCGTTCGCCGACACCTCGCCCGGCTCCGTCCCCGTGTGCTTGAGGAAGGATTCCAGCACCGCGTCGCCCCCGCACAGGTTGCACGAGATGTTGGTGCACACCTGGATGAGGTACTTTCCGACGGGCGCCAGGTTGTACATGGTGTAGAAGCTGGCCACCCCGCGCACGTACGCCGGCGGCAGCTGCAGCTTCTCCGCGACCTCGTCCATGGTCTGCGGGCTCAGGTAGCCGCGCAGCTCGTGGGCAAGGTGGAGGGCGGGAAGGAGCGCCGCCTGCCGGTCCGGGTAGCGGCTCAGCACCTTCTCCAGCCGGTCCTCGTACGGCCCCACGAAGAGCGGCGCCTCGGGATCGCTCGTCGCCACCTGGTACGGCATGGTGCCGGCGACGGAGGCGTGGCCGCCGTCCGCGGGGCGCTGGCCGACGTACGACACGCCGCGGACCTCGTCCTCCGAGAGCCCGGGGAACTCGCCCGTGTCGCCGGCAAAGCCGGGGTTCTTCTGCGCCGCCGGCCAGGACGACGGGTCGTACTCGCTGCCCGCGCGAATGGGGGTGGCGCTCATCGGTCGATCTCTCCCAGCACGATGTCGAGCGACGCGTTCACCGCGATCACGTCGGAGAGCAGCGCCCCCTCGATCATGTGCGGCAGCGCGGCGATGTTGATGAAGCTGGGCCCGCGCACCCGCCAGCGGACGGGCTTGGCGCCGCCGTCGCTGACCACGTACATCCCCAGCTCGCCCTTGGACGATTCCACCGAGAACCAGCTCTCGCCCACGGGGGCGCGCACGCCCTCCATGACGATCTTGAAGTGGTGGATCATCGACTCCATGTCGTTCATCGCCGCCGTCTTGGGCGGCAGAATGACGCGCGGGTCGTCCACGTTGATGGGCCCGCCGGGAAGCCGGTCGATGGCCTGGCGAAGGATGCGCACGCTCTGCCGCATCTCTTCCATGCGGCACAGGTAGCGGTCGTAGATGTCGCCGTGCTCGCCCACCGGCACGTCGAAGTCGTACGTGTCGTAGTCGTAGTACGGACGGTCCTTGCGGATGTCGTAGCTCACCCCCGACGCGCGCAGGTTGGGGCCGCTGAGCCCCCAGTTCACGGCGTCCTCGGCGCTGATGCCGCCCACGTCCTGCGTGCGGCCGATCCAGATGGCGTTGTTCGTCAGCAGCGTGTCCACCTCGTCCAGCACGGGGACGAAGCCGTCCAGGAACTGCTTCAGCTTGTCCACCCACCCCGCCGGCAGGTCCGCCATCATCCCCCCGATGCGGGTGGAGGACGTCGTGATCCGCGCGCCGGTGAGGTCCTCGTGCAGGTCGTAGATCTTTTCGCGCTGCTGGAACGTGTACAGAAAGACCGTGAACGCGCCCAGGTCGATGCCGGTGGTGCCCAGCCACAGCAGGTGGCTGAAGATGCGGTCCAGCTCCATGCACATCACCCGCACCACCTTGCACCGCTCCGTCACCTCGATGCCCATCATCTTCTCGACGGCCATCGCGTAGGCGCAGTTGTAGATGAGCGGCGCCAGGTAGTCCATGCGGTCGGTGAGCGGGACGATCTGGTTCCAGTCCCGGTACTCGCCCAGCTTTTCGAAGCTCGAGTGCAGGTAGCCGATGTGCGGGATGCAGCGGATCACCGTCTCGCCGTCCAGCTCCAGCACAAGGCGCAGCACCCCGTGCGTGGCGGGGTGCTGCGGGCCGATGTTGATGAGCATGTGCTCGCCCGCGAAGTCCTCGTGCACCTCGCGGGCTTCGCCCTGCACGGGGATGATGGGGGCGTGCACCAGCGCGCCGCCGGACGCCAGCTCCGGGGTGCGGGTTACGTTGTAGACCACTCTGCGCAGTGCCATTTCAGCCCCCTCCGCCCATGCCGCCGAACTGACCGCCCTGCTCCACCGCCTCGGCCTGGTTGAAGGGGTCCGGCACGGACTGCCCCAGGGCGTGCGCCGTCTCCAGCTCGCCCGGCGAGTAGTGGTCCTCGGTCTTCATGCTGAGCGCCCGCCGCGTCTGCTCCGCCCGGCTGAAGCGGCCGCGGAGCGGAAAGTCCTTTCGCAGCGGATGCCCTTCGGCGTAGTTGTACGGCATCAGAATGCGGCGCAGGTCCGGGTGCCCCCGGAACACCACGCCGAACATGTCGTAGACCTCGCGCTCCAGCCAGTCGGCCGCGCGCCACAGGAAGTACGCCGTGTCGATCTCCAGCGCGTCCAGCGGCAGCTCGCACTTTACGCGCAGGTTCAGCTTGCGCTCGATGCTCCACAGCTGGTAGACCACCTGAATGGCCCGCCCGCCGCCGTAGTCCACGGCGGTGAGGTCCTGCAGAAAGTCGTATCCCTGCTGGTCGCGCAGCCACCCCAGGATCTCGGCGTTGCGCCCGGGAGGGATGTAGACGATGTGCTCGTCGCCCGCCACCAGCTCGTGCCGCAGCACGCCCGCGCCGAACTCCGCCCGCAGCGCGTCCACGGTGGGGTGCGGCGGCAGGTCGCCCGCCCGCGGCGGCGCGCCGTCGTCCGGCGCGTCGCTGGGGGCCGGGCCCTGGTCCAGGGAGTCGAGTCCCTTCTTGAAGCCGTCGTTGCTCATGTCAGTGCACGGAAGTGCCCAGGGTCAAGTGCCCAGTGCCCGGGAACGGCCCGATTTTCCTGGGCACCTGAACCTGGGCACTTGATCCTTCTCTCCTCAGGGGCTGCGGTCCGAGACGCGGACGACGGCCCCCGTGCTCACCAGTCCGCTGGCGCGGTTCTGGGTGGTGCTGTTGCCGAACGGCAGCGTGATCTGGTCCACCACCTCCCGCGGCAGGTAGCTCCCCGTCTCGGGAAGCTGGTCCACCGCGTTCCACTCGTCCTCGCTGGTGGCGGCGGAGTTCCGGATCTTTTCCTGGATCAACAGGATGCCGTACATCAGCCCCTCGGGGCGCGGCGGGCAGCCGGGCACGTACACGTCCACGGGGATGATGGTGTCGATCCCCTGCACCATGCTGTACACGTCGAACACGCCGCCGCTGCTGGCGCACGCGCCCATGCTGATGCTCCACTTGGGCGACGGCATCTGCTCCCAGATCTTCTTGAGCACGGGCGCCATCTTGTAGCTCACCCGCCCCGCGCAGATCAGCAGGTCCGCCTGCCGCGGGCTGAAGCTCATGCGCTCCATGCCGAAGCGCGCCAGGTCGTAGCGCGTGGCGGCGGTGGCCATCATCTCGATGGCGCAGCACGCCGTGCCAAAGGGCATGGGCCACAGCGAGTTCTTGCGCGCCCAGTTCACCACGGCGTCCAGCCGGGTGGTCAGAAACCCCGGCTGGCCGTCGAAGACGTTGCTCTGTCCCAGGGTGGCCGGCTGCACCGCGCCGGGCAGCCCCTGGTGCACCGCGCGGCCCTCCGCGTCACGCGGCTGGCCGTCGGTGGGATCGTTGCTCGAAGGGCGTTCGTTCAGTCCCATTCGAGGGCTCCTTTCTTCCACTCGTAGATCAGGCCCACGGTGAGGATGAACACGAAGATCCCCGCCACGGCGAACCCGCCCCATCCCAGCGTCCTGGCCTGAACCGCCCACGGCAGCAGGAACACCGTCTCCACGTCGAAGACGATGAAGAGGATGGCCACCACGTAGAACTTCACGCTGAAGCGCTCGCGGGTGCTGCCCAGCGGCGTCATCCCGCTCTCGTACGGCGAGCTCTTGGCCCTGGTGGGGCGCCCGGGGCTCAGCACCTGGGAAAGCACCACCATGCCGATGGCCTGGGCCACCGACAGGCCGAGAAGGATGAGTACCGGGATGTAGGGGCGGAGCATGCGCGTCCTGGGCCCTGACCTGAACGGTAGTTTGTGAAAACGTTCACTTGCTCGGAGCCGGGCCAAGATACTGCCCCGCGAAACCCCGGTCAAGCAGACACGGCGCCGCGTTCGCGGCCCCTTGCCGCCCCCCGCGCGCGGGGGTAGCTTGGCGCTCCTGTCCAGGCGATCGGCGGCGGCCTGTACACCCGTTTCCCGGGTGCGTTCGGCGCCGCCCGCCGAAGCCCTCCGCGCCCCTTCAAGCTCCGTTCCGCTTCATGAGCATACGCTCCGACCGGTGGATCCGACGCATGGCCCGCGAGCACGGGATGATCGACCCGTTCGAGGACGCGCAGGTGCGGAAGGGCACCATCAGCTACGGCGTGAGCAGCTACGGCTACGACATGCGCGTGGCCGACGAGTTCAAGATCTTCACCAACGTCAACAACGCCATCGTCGACCCCAAGGCGTTCGACGAGAAGAGCTTCGTGCACTACCAGGGCGACGTCTGCATCGTCCCGCCCAACAGCTTCGCGCTGGCGCGGTCGGTGGAGTACTTCCGCATCCCGCGCAACGTGATCACCCTGTGCGTGGGAAAGTCGACGTACGCGCGCTGTGGCATCATCACCAACGTCACGCCGTTCGAGCCGGAGTGGGAGGGATACGTGACGCTGGAGATCAGCAACACCACGCCGCTCCCCGCCAGGATCTACGCAAACGAGGGGATCGCGCAGGTGCTCTTCTTCGAGGGCGACCCCGAGGGCCCCGAGGTGAGCTACGCGGACCGCAAGGGCAAGTACCAGGGCCAGGTGGGCGTCACCCCGCCGCGGCTGTAGCCCTCCCCCGGCGGCGCGGCGTTCGCTGCCCGCCCGCGAACGGCGCGGGAGGGGAATAAACGGCACGAGCGGTGTGCACCGGTGCGGGGTTTCTCCCCTACTCTCCCCCGCACATGCGCGGCACCCGGCGCGGGCGACGGGCCCTTGCGTGCGGGAGAGTGGGGGCGGGGGGTGATGGCCCACCCGGCCGCGGCGGCCCGGCCTCTTCGCCGCGGCACGCAACCCGCCGGGGTGCACGGACCGGCGGCATCCAGAACTCGAACCATCCGCAGCCCGGCGCTGCTTCGAACGTCAGCAAGAGCACGACACGATGACCCAGAGCCCCGTCACCCCCGAGCAGATGGATGCCATCCGCGAGGTGGTGAACATCGGCGCCGGCCACGCGGCCACCAACCTGTCGGCCCTCACCGGGCTGACCGTAATGATCTCGGTGCCGCGCATCCAGTGGGCCGACCCCGACGCGCCGCCGGCGCTCCCCGGCACGGGCGACCTGGTGGTCATCACCGTGCCCATCACCGGCGTGAGCGAAGAGGGGGGCGAGCGCGCGTCGCTGATCCTGGCCACGGAGACGGCGCTGCGGATGGTGGCGCTCATGCTGCGCCGCGACCCGGCCCAGCACCAGGAGGTGGGTGCCTTCGAGAAGTCCGCGCTCATGGAGATGGGGAACATCGTCTGCGCGGCGTACGTGGGCGTGCTGGGCACCTTTCTGGGCAAGGGGGTGATGATCGGCACGCCGGACATGCACGTGGGCCCGCGCAGCGAGCTGGCGGACCCCGGAGCGCACGGGCTGGTGATCGAGACGGACTTCACCTTCCTGGCCACCACCTTCGAGGGCGTCTTCGTCCTCAGCCACAGCGACGTCTCCTTCACGTCGCTCCTGACCGCGCTGGGCTTCCGCGACGTCACGCGCCCGGGCGGCGCGGCCGCGGCCTGACGCGCCGCCTCCGTCCCCCGATGACCGGTTTTCCCGCGTTCTCCGCCGCGGCGCGCCACGAGCACCTGCGCGCGCTGGGCGAGGAGACGTGGGACCTGCTGGTGATCGGCGGCGGCATCACCGGCGCCGCGGCCGCGCGCGGC
>DATABT010000123.1:0-7596 GCA_036259455.1 Longimicrobium sp.
CGGGCGGAGCATCTGCAGCGGGCGCTGGAGGAGTTGAAGAAGCGGGGAGCGGCGCGGCGCGCAGAGCAGGAAGAGCGGATCGCCCTGCGCGAGCAGGAAGAGCGGGAAACTGGGCGGAAGAAGCGGGGCCGCAAGCCCAAGCCGGCAGCGGAGGTGAAGCTTCCGGAGGACGCGCGGGTGAACCGGACCGACCCGGAAAGCCGCGTCATGAAGGGGCGTAACGGCCGGTATCTGCAGGGCTACAACGGCCAGGCGATGGTGGACTGCGGAAGCCAGATCATCGTCGCGCAGCAGTTGACGAACGAAGCAGCCGACGTAAACCTGCTGGCGCCGATGCTGGAGCGGTGCGAGGAACAGGCGGGAGCTCGTCCTGAACAGGTGCTGGCGGACGCGGGCTACTGGTCGGAGGCAAACGGAGAACTGGACGGGCAGGGTGGAACCGAACTGCTGATTGCGACGGTGCATTGGGCACAGGAGAATCCGGACCAGCACCCGCAGCGGGACCTCATGGAGGCGAAGCTGGAGAAAGAGGAAGGCAAGGCGGCATACGCGCAGCGAGGGAGCACCGTCGAGCCTGTGTTCGGGCAGATGGTGACGCGGGGCTTGGAGCGGTTCCGCCTGCGCGGGAAGAAGAAGGCGGGGCTGGAGTGGTCGCTGTGGTGCACGACCCACAACCTGCTGAAGCTGTGGAGGCACGCTCGGGGCAATCGTGGGCGTAGTGTGTCCTGCACGGCCGCACTGGCTGCGTAGGACCCCGAGAGCAGCGGTTTCTCTGCTGCTTCAGGGGATCAGCCGGCCCCAAAGCCGGAGGGCTGGAGCCAAACCACCCCGATCCGGTGCCCCCCGGCTGATGCCGCCACCCCGCCCAAACGGTTTGTTGGACGGGCTCAATAGGGAATAGGGAATAGGGAATAGGGAATAGGGAATAGGGAATAGGGAATAGCGGGCGGGGGGATCAGGACGGCGGGAGCGCGGGCGGGGGGAGGAGGCCTCCAGCGCGGCGAGGCGGCGGTCGGCGCGGGGGATGGTGAACGAGATCTCGCCGCCGCGCGCATTGGGCACGCCGTCCAGCGATCAGCACCAGGGAATGGGGAATAGCGGGCGGGGGGATCAGGACGGCGGGAGCGCGGGCGGGGGGGAGGAGGCTTCCAGCGCGGCGAGGCGGCGGTCGGCGAGGGCCATCTCCACCGTGGCGGCCAGGTCGCGCGCCTCCAGCCGGTCGGCGCGGGGGATGGTGAACGAGATCTCGCTGCCGCGCGCGTTGGGCACGCCGTCCAGCGCGCGCAGACTGCGCGTCCGCAGCACCAGCGCGCCGTTCCAGCCCAGGAACCGCTTGCGGTAGGTGATGGACTGGATCTCCGCCCACGGGATGGTGACCGTGCGGATGGGGCGCTCCACCGTCGGCCTTACGCCCCAGTAGTTCTCGGTCACGGTGTACTCCAGCACCAGCGCGTCGGGCTCGGTGGCGAGCACGCCGCGCACGGTGATCAGGCCGTCGTACGCCGGGGTCCAGGCGGTGCTGGTGAACGGGACGGAGAGCGGTTCCATCGCGCGGTGGGACGAGGGGTGGATTGCGGTCCAGAACACGCCCAAGGTAAGCATCCCGCCGCCTCCCGCGATAGCCGTTGGATGTGGCGCATTCGGGTTGCGCGGATCGGAGGACGCGTGTTACCCATCCACCGAACCTCCGTCTCCCCTGCCCCGCGCCGATCGATGACGTTCACCGCCAGGCCGTTCATCCCGCTCGACTTCCACCGCCTGCCGGAGGAGGAGATGCGCCGCCGCGCACGCGAATTCTACGCGGAGATGAACCGGCGGCGCACGACGCGGCACTTTTCGGACGAGCCGGTGCCGCGCGAGCTGATCGAGCTGGCCATCCGTACGGCGGGGACGGCGCCTTCCGGGGCGCACCAGCAGCCGTGGACGTTCGTGGCGGTGAGCGATCCGGAGATCAAGCGGCTGATGCGCGAGGCGGCCGAGGAGGAGGAACGCATCAACTACGGCGGGCGGATGCCGCGGGAGTGGCTGGACGCGCTGGCGCCACTGGGCACCGACGCGGTAAAGGAGCACGTCACCACGGCGCCGTACGTGGTGGTGCTGTTCCGTCAGGTGTACGGCCTCGACGACGACGGCAGCCACCGAACCCACTACTACACCACGGAAAGCTGCGGCATTGCGGCGGGGCTGTTCCTGGCCGCGATCCACCGGATGGGCCTCGCGACGCTCACGCACACGCCCTCGCCGATGGGCTTTCTGACGAAGCTGCTGCGGCGCCCGGAGAACGAGAAGCCGTTTCTGCTGATGCCCATCGGCTACCCCGCCGCCGACGCGCGTGTCCCCGACCTGCACCGCAAGCCGCTGGACGAGATCTCCGTCTGGTTCGAGTCCGGGGATTGACGTCACGCGGAGAAAGGGACAGAGGACGTGGATGATGGGCTCATCCGCGTCCTCTCGTCCTCCGCGTAACACCCGTCAGTACGTCCCGCGGCCCTTGTCGCGCTTGCCGATGCGGGCGATCTCGATGTGGCACTGGGTCAGGTCGCCGACGGCTTCGGCCATGTCTTCGGTGACCTCGATCACCGCGCGCACGCCGTCGCCGTAGACCTGAGAGACGTAGCAGTCGCCCGCCTTGAACAGCACGCGCTGGGCTTCTTCCAGGCGCTGGATGGCGTCCCACACCATCTCGGCGGCGCGTTCCAGGTGGTCCCGCGCGTCTTGTTCCTGGCCAGCCATGCGGTGTGTTCGGAGGGTGGGGGACGGCCGTCTGCGCGGCGTGACCGCGAAAGATAGCAATTTCGGCCGCTCCTGCCATACCCCGCGCGCCAGGGTGCCGGCGACACATCCCCGCTGCGCCCGCGGACCCCCGCCCGCTCGTCACCTCGCGACCTCCCCCAGAACCGCCCCAGAACCCCTGGGGGAGGTGAACTTCAATCGTGTGGAGGCAGGCACGCGGCGCCCGCTGCGGGCCCCTCCCCCGGCCCCTCCCCGCTCGTGCCTCGCGGAGAGGGGAGAATTCAATCGCGCGGACGGCGCTTCACGGTGAAAGCCCCAACGAAGCGCGTCACCTCTCCGCAGGGTTTGTTGGGAAGAGGCCGGGAGACGGGCCGCCCACCGCTCGCGGCCCCATACCGAACGCCACGATCCCCATGTCCCCTTGTCCCCTTGTCCCCTTGTCCCCTTGTCCCCTTGTCCCCTCAGAACGCCCACTGCCCCGCCACGCTCAGCGCGCGGTAGCGGTAGTCCGCATCCGCGCCCGGGGCGATCTGCGCCAGGCCGGTGTTCGCGAAGATGCCGCTCAGCACGATGCGCCGTCCGGGCGAAAGCACGTACGCCACGCTCCCCGCGCCGCGGAACGAGCCGCCGGGGTCGCCGTTGCTGCGCACCTGCTGCATCCCGGGCGCGAGCTCCGCGTTCAGGCTCCAGTGGCGCCACTCGCGCAGCCACCGCGCCGTCACCTCCGCCAGGCCGTAGAAGTCGGGATCGAAGTACCCCTCGTCCAGGTCGCGGTCGAATCCGAAGAAGCGCGCGCCCACGCCCATCGTGATCGGCCGGCTGATCCGCCGCGCGATGGACAGGGTGCCGTTCACGCGACGGTTCTCGTCGCCCGATTCGCGGCCGATGAACAGCGCCGTCCCGCCGCCCCCCGCGACCGTCCACCCCTGCGCCGGCGTCCTGCGGGTGGACGCCGACCACTCCTCCAGGTACACCTCGCGGTTGATGAGCACCGCCGTGGCATCCAGCGGGTAGCGTGCGTACGACACGTTCGCCGTGACCGGATACCGTCCCGGCGAGGTGAGCGACGCGCGGTACGTACCGATGGGCTCGCTGTCCTCCTGGTGCAGTTCGGTCGCCCCCACCGTGCCGGAGAGGGCCCAGCCCACGCCGAACATCGTCCACAGCGTCAGCGCGCCGCCGGTGGCCTCGCGCTCGTCGCGCGTGGCGGCTTCGGGCTCGTACCGCGCCTGGCGGTGGTACGCATCCACCCGCACCTCCACGCTGGCGAGGGGCCGCACGGCGGCGGTGGCGCTGGTGGTGCGGATGTCGTTGCCGTCCGTGTCCCACTCGTTCAGGTACGACGCGCTCGTCCGCGGGGCGACCGCCTGCCGTGCCCAGCGCAGCGCCTCGCGCGCGTCGCGGTCCGTGGGTGCGAGGGCGATCCCGCGCCGCGCCGCGTCCAGCGCAGCCGCGTCGCGCCCCTGCCACCGCAGTGTCTGCGAGAGACCCACCCACGCGGCCGCGTCGTTGGGGTCGCGGGCGATCACGTCGCGCCAGCGGCGCTCCGCGGGCACCAGCCGCCCGCCCCACGCCGCCGCCCGCGCCAGGCCGCGCGCCGCCTCCGCGTTCCCCGGCTCCAGCGCCAGCACGCGCCGGTAGACGGCCTCCGCTGAATCCAGCTCCGACGCCCACGCCAGCACCGTCGCCAGCCCGACGAGCGCCTCCGTATCGCGCGGATTCTCCCGCAGGATGGAATCGTACGCCGCCACCGCCGCGTCGAAGCGCGACGCCCAGGAAAGGACGCGCGCGCGGCTCAGCCCGAGAGTCCGGTCCTCCGGCGTGATCTGCTCAATGCGGCCGTACGTGGCCAGCGCCTCGTCGTAGTTGCCGGCCCACGACTCGAACTGCGCGCGCGCCTGCAGGGCGGGGAGAAAGCCGGGGTCCTCCGCCAGCAGCGGGTCCAGCGCCGCGGACGCCGCCGCCGGGTCGCCGCGCCAGGCCAGCACGCGCGCCCGGTCCACCCGCGCCTCGCGGTTCCCGGGATCGACGGCCAGCAGGCGGTCGAACAGCGCCAGCGACTCGTCGTAGCGCTCCGCCCAGGCGCGGATCAGCGCCAGCCGGTGCAGCGCCCGGGCGTCGCGCGGGTCGGCGTCCAGCCGCGCCTGGTACAGCCGCTCCGCCGCGGGGATGTCGCCCGCGGCCCAGGCGCGGTCCGCCTCGTCCTGCGCGCGGGCGGGGAGGGCGGAGAGAAGGAGGAGGACGGCGATCAACGGCGCGCGGATCACCGGCCCCCTCCGCGCATCACCGCCGGCTGGATGGTGCGATACACCTCGCGCATCGACTCGTAGACGGGGCGGAGGCGCTCGCGCCAGCGCGGCTCCTCCCACGTGTTCCAGGTGAAGAAGGCCACGTCGCTCTCCCGCCCGGACGCGGGCCACTGCGTCCACGCGGAGCCGGTCCGCGCCGCGGCGAGAATGCGGATCCCCTCCACCGTCACCGTGCCGAACTCGCCGGGGATGGTGCCCTGGGGGTCCTGCAGCACGCGGCGCTCGCTGGGATCGGTAACGTTGAGCAGCATCCAGGGGATGCGGATCTCCATCACCCCCGCGTCTTCCAGCCGCTCCCACATGCCGTCGGGCGGGCCGCCGGGCCACAGGATGCCGCGGTCGTATCCAAATCCCGCGAACTCCGTCCCGTCCCGCCCAAAGCGCCGGCGGTTGGTCACCACGCGCAGCGAATCGTACACGCCGTCCTCGTTCGGCTGGCTCAGGTACGGCCGCTTGAAGCGCTGCTGGTAGCGTCCCTCGAAGTAGCCGGGAAGCGGGTCGGCGATGGGCGGCGGCGGCGTGGGTCGTCCGGCGATGGACTGGTTCTCGTCGATGGCGAAGGGATTCGACGGCGGATCCGCCATCAGCCGCACCTCGTCGCGCGTGGCGCGCAGCGCGAACTCCAGGCCCACGGGAAGGCGCGGTCCCACGCGGCCGGGCCAGCGGAAGTCGCCCGCGCGCGGCTTGAGGACGTCGAAGCCCAGCATCAGCTCCTCCGGCAGGCCGCCGCCCGCGCCCTCGAAGAAGAGCCAGAGGTACGCCTCGTCCGACGCGGCGCGCAGGGTGCCCTGCGGCGTCTGGTAGAGCGCGGGCATCCGCCGCCAGCTGGCCACGCGGTCGCGCAGGGTGGCGCCGGCCACCACCTCGCCGGGGTCCATCGCCAGCATGCCGTAATGCTGCTCCGCGTCCAGGCGGTTGTACCACAGGCGGTTGCGCTCCAGCGGGATTTCGAACTCGATGACGATCCAGTTCTTCTTGAACCACTCGTCGATCCAGGCGAAGATGGCCCCGCCCGCCATTCCCGCCTCGGCGATCTCGCGCGTCAGGCGGGCGTTGATGGCGGCCATCCGCGGCTCCGTGAGGCCGCCGTGGTGCCACCCCTGCGGCTGCAGGTGCGCGCTGCCGATGCTGGCCGGCACCCCGTACTCGCTGATGACCACCGGCATGTGGTCGTGGTGCCGCTTCAGCTCCACGAGATAGCCGAAGTAGTTCGACCGCCCTTCCGACGAGCTCGCCTGGTTGTAGCCCGGGTCCAGCACCATGAAGTCCGGGTAGTACGGATACGCGTGATACGACGCGAAGTACCCCGCCGGAAACGCGGCCGTGGGCGTGACCAGGTTGGCGTCCAGCCCGGTGGCGTCGTTGTCGTACTCCAGCGGCCGCGCGCCCACCCGCTCGCCCAGCCGCTGGCGGATCTCCAGCTCCTCCGCCACGGTGGATTCCGTCGGGTGCGCCAGCGGGTCCAGCGTGGGCCAGTTGGTGTAGGCGACGGGCCGCTGGGCGCGATAGGTGTCCGTCTCGTACGCGATGATGTACTCGCTCGCCTTGCCCAGCCACGCGTCCATGGGCGTGCCGCCCTCCACGGTCAGATAGCGGCCGCGATAGCCGCGCATCTCCGGATGCAGCTCGTTGAAGGCGACCACGGAGAACGGCTCCCACTCGCGCCCGATGATGTACGCCAGCACCCACGGCGACACGTCCGCCGTGTAGTAGCCGCCGGCGTGCCCGGGGCGGATGGGGATGTCGGCGCGGCCGTGGAGGAGGTCCACCACGCGGCGCATCTCCTGAAAGAACTCGCCCTCCCATTCCGGGTTGGCGAAGTCGTCCTCCGGCGGCAGCTCCGCCCACACGCCGTGGAGAATCCAGAGCGGCGCATGGGGATGCCGCCGGTTCCAGTCGTACAGCGCGCCGTAGAAGTGCGGCGGATGGATGGTGTAGACGCGGACGGTGTTGGTGCCCATCCCCGCCATCTGCTCGATCCAGCGGACGTAGGTCGCGCTGTCGGGGAACTCGCTGGGATGCTTGCCGGGGAGCGCCGCGCCCAGGTTGACGCCCTTGACGTAGAACGGCTCCCACCCGCGCGCCGTGCGGATCTCGAAGCGGTCCCGATTCGTCCGCGCGGGATAGGCCAGCTCAGTCGGCAGCACGAGCGGCGGCCGGTTGGGCCGCGCGGCGGGGGGCGGACCCAGCCGGGCCAGAAAGTCGCGCGCGTCGGCGTTGTCCGGGTCGATCTGCTGCGCCCGCGTGAACGCCGACCGCGCCGTCTCGCGGTCCTCCTGCCGCCACGCCGCGATGCCGAGGCCCACGAGCGCGTCCACGTTGCGCGGCGCGGCGGCGACCACGCCCTCGAACAGGCGGCGCGCCTCGTCCGTGCGGTCCTGCCGCAACGCGACGTAGCCCAGCCCCGTCCGCGCACCCTCGTGGCGCGGGCAGGCGCGCAGCGCGGCCTCGAACGCGGTGCGCGCGGCGTCCATGTCGTTTGCGCGGTATGCCGTCCAGCCGCGCTCCGCGGCCGGGTTGCCGGCGGCCGGGCACTCCTGCGCGGCGGCGGGCG
>DATABT010000124.1:0-7261 GCA_036259455.1 Longimicrobium sp.
GCGCCGGTGCGGATGGCGCGCGGCGCCCCCGTCCGCGCGCCGCGCGGGCGCGCGGCGGCGCTGTGATCGCCATGGCTGTGGGTGAGGAGGATGGCCATGGGCGCGCGCCCGCCGAGTGCGGCAAGAATCGCATCCACGTGCGCCGGATCGTCCGGGCCCGGGTCGATCACCACCGCCCGCTCGCGTCCCACGATCAACGTGCGCGTCCCATCCAGCGTCATGGGAGATGGATTGGGCGCGAGAATGGTTTGCAGCATGCCGCGATTCGTGCGCTTTGAGGGATGGTGAGCGGGCGGATGGTTCGTTGGGAGGGAGCGCAGGGACCACGCCGGGCATCCGCCGGGCCCTCACCCCCGCTCTCTGTCCCACAAGCGACGTGGGAGAGGTCGTGCAAATGGGCAGGGTCGCGCCCCCTCCCGCTCGTCACCTCGCGACCTCCCCCCAAAAAAACCTGGGGAGGTTGAACTTCATCCCCGGTGGCGAGATCCTGCCGTACCCGGAGCGATCCGGGCCGCCGGGCCTGCGCGGGGCCCTCACCCCCGACCCCTCTCCCGCACCCAATCTTCCGCGCCCGCACCAGGCTCGCGAGTGTGCGGGAGAGGGGAGATGGCCGTGCACCCCCGCGGCCATCTGCCGATCGCGGCGTGGGTCGTCCACGGCGCAGCAACCCACCCGTGCCAACCTCCCCCGGACCTGGGGGAGGTCGCAAGCGCGTCGCGCGGGAGGGGGCGCGGCCTGGAGCCCGCCACCGCAACGGCACCCCGTTCGACGTTTATCCCCCCTCCCGCTTTCCTCCCGCGCGGTTTGCGGGAGGGGGTGGACGAAGCTGCGCGTGGCCGGGGGAGGGCAGATCCGCAGCCGTCCGCTCGATGCCGCGCAGCACGGCGCGCACGGGTGATCCGTCGCTTTCCACCAGGCGCAGCGGCAGCGCGATCAGCTCGTACTCGCCGGTCGGAACCCCGTCCAGCAGCAGGTTCTCGATGATTCCCGCGCCCGCGCCGAGCAGGATCCTGTGCGCGGGGAGACCCGCGGAATCGAATGCGTCCGGCGACGGCGCGTCGGTCCCGAACAGCCGCACGCCGGCATCCACCAGCATCCGCGCGGATTCCTCGTCCAGCGCGGCGAAGCGAGTCGGAAAGACGGCCGGGTCCGTCCAGGCGCCGGTGTGCACCAGCAGACGCCCGGGCGTGCCCGCGGCCAGCACCTCCGCCGCCCACGCCGCATCCAGCCGGTCGCGCCCGGCCGCGTCCACCAGCCGCGCGGGACCCAGGTACGCATCCAGCGGCGCCTCGCCGATGCGGATGCCGTCCGGCAGCACGTGGAACGGACCGTCCGCGTGCGTTCCCGTGTGCGTGCTCATGCACAGCTCGGAGGCGTTGTACGCGGCGCCGTCCTCGAGCCGCGCGGTCCAGGCGAAGCGGCACGGCACGTCCCCCGGCCACACGGGGATGCCGGCGACGAGCGGCCGGGTGACGTCGTAGAGGACGCGCATCAGACGACGAGTTGGGCGATGAGGCGGGGCCGCAGCAGCGAGCGCACGGAGCGCACGTCCCCGGTGGCGTGGATGATGGCGTCCGCCAGCCGCGGGCGGCGGTCCAGGCGATGGGCGGCCCAGCGCAGCAGCCGCGGCCGCGAGACGAACGCCTCCACCACGTGCTGCAGCCGCTCGCCGGGGCCGAAGGCGCGGCGGCGGGCGCGTTCGTACGGCATCAGCGCGGCGGCGGAGGTGTCGCCCGCGCGCAGCGCAGCACGGATCGTCTCCGCCGCCAGCTCGGCGCCGCGCAGGGCGCGGTAGATGCCCTGCCCGGTGAACGGATCGTAGTAGCCCGCCGCGTCGCCCACGAGCACGGCGCCGTCCGCCACGGCGCCGCGCACGGGGCGGTCGAAGGGTCCCGTCGCGAGCACGTCGTCCACCCGCCGCGCATCCACGAATCCGCACTCGCGCAGCACCGCGTCGAAGTACGCGTCCGCGTGGCCGCCCACCTCGTGCGCCTGCTCGTGCGGCACCACGACGGTCACGTTCGCCACACCGCCGCCGACCTCCGCCACGCCCACGCATCCGCGGCCTCGCGCGCGCACCATGCCGCATCCGCCCATGTGCGGCAGCCCGCGCACGTGTGCCGTCAGCGCGAGCTTGCGCAGCCGCGGCGCGCGTGCCAGCAGCCCCAGCCGCCGCAGCACGATGGAGCGCAGCCCATCCGCCCCGATCACCACGCGCGCCTCCATCTCCTCCCCGCCCGCGACCACGCCGCGGACGGCGCGGGGCCCCTCCCCCCGGCCCCCGCCCCGCTCGTTCCTCGCGGAGCGGGGGAGAAACCCTGGAAGAGCGTTGCTGGATGATGAACTTTCATCATCCAGCAAAAGATCAGTCACCTTCAGGCCCTCGCGCACCTCGGCGCCGGCGGCGCGGGCGTGGTCGAGGAGGATGGCGTCCAGCGTCTCGCGGGGCAGGGCGATGCCGTGCAGGCCATCATGGAAGCGGCCCAGGAACGCGCCCCCGCCGTCCGACGCGATGCGCCACCCGTCCAGCCGCGCGGGCCCGGCCGCCATCACGCGGTTCAGCACACCCAGGCGGCGCAGCGCGGCCACGCCCGCGGGATTGATGCACTCCGCGCACGGCTTGCGGCGAGGGAAACGCGCCCGGTCGATGAGCAGCACGCGCCACCCGTCCGCCGCCAGCAGCGCCGCCGACGCGCTCCCCGCCGGCCCTCCGCCGACGATGATGGCGTCCCACGTCATGGGCGCCTCCGTGGTTCAGCCCGGAGGGTCGTCCGGAGCGAATGAATTCGCCGCTGGAAAATCGCAGAGTCCGCCTTCGCGGACTGCGCGGGCGAGATCCGGGCGTGACGCGGGTTCTCAGCGCGGGCGAGTGGATTGTTCGGTCGCGCGCGGGGTTCCGTGCACGCGTCAGATCCGCGCGTGTGCTCCCTCCAAACGACAGCGTCGCGCGGAAGGTCGGGATGAAGCGAAAGGCCCGCGGCCGCGCAGGCCCGCGGGGTTTGCGGGGCTTCCCGCGTTTGTAGCCGCGGATTCATCCGCCACGTCTCGGGGCCGGCCATTCTCCGCATCACCCCTCCCGCTCCCAGGTGAGGGCGACGCGGAAGGGCTCGTGGCGATGGGCGCGGGCGCCGGGGAGGCCGGCGGCGCGGGCCAGCTCCGCCAGTTCCGCGCGGGTAAAGGCGCGGCGCACGGAAAGCGGGCCGTCGTGCGCCGTCACGGGGTGGCGGCGCCAGAAGGTCATCGCCAGCAGCCGTGCCCCCGCGTACGCCGGCCGCGATCGGCGCAGGTCGTTGATGAGCCCGGCGATGCGCGCCACGCGGTCCATCTCCCCCAGCACGCGCAGCAGGTCCTCCCGCGCGTCGAAGTGGTGGAGCGCGGTAGAGCAGATCGCGAAATCGAACGAATCATCCGCGTACGGCAGCGCGAGCGCATCCGCCGCCTCCACGCGCACGGAGGCATCGCCCGCCGCGTTGCGCCGCGCGAACTCCAGCGTGGTGGGGTGGTTGTCCGTCGCGACAATGTGCATCCGTATCCCTCGCGAACGCGCCCACGCCGCCACCTTCAGCGGAATGTCCGCCGACCCGGTTGCCACGTCGAGCACGCGGTACTCGGGCCGCGGATGCCGTGCCACGAATGCGGCCAGGTGGTGCAGGACGACGCGGTATCCGCCCAGCCAGCGATTGACGTGCTGCAGGTCCACCAGCGAGCGGCCGAGCTCCGCCGGGTCCTGGTCCGGCTCGTCCATCCGCTCCGCGCCCGCGGCCCGCGGCAGCGACGTCATCCGGCCCCGTCCTCCACCGCCTGGGCGGGCGCGGCGGAGAGGGGCTCCACGTGCACCACCACGCGGCGGGCGCCCAGCCTGCGGCGCACCTCGTCCTCCACCAGGTCGGCGATCTCGTGCGCCTCTTCGATGTCCAGCCCGCTGCGCACCGCGATGGTCAGCTCCGCGAAGCGCGCCCCTTCGCGCCGGCCGCGGGAGCGCACGTCGTAGGCGGCATCCACCCCGTCCATCGCCTCCGCCATCTCGCGGATCTCCGCCGCCTCCACCGCGGCCTCGTCCACCAGCACCGGCACCGCCTCGCGGATGATGTGAAAGCCGGTGCGGATGATGAGGACGGCGACGAACAGCGTGGTCCACGCGTCGCCCGTCCGCCAACCGAGGCGCGTCAGCAGCAGGCCGACCAGGACGGCCAGGGTGACGAAGACATCCGCGCGCAGGTGCGCCGCGTCCGCCAGCAGCAGCTCGCTCTCCAGCGCCTTTCCCCGCCGCCGCTCGTATTCCGACGCCGCGACGCCGATCACCAGCGACGCGCCCATCACCCAGACACCGAGCGACGTGTCCACCGCCTCGTGTCCGCCCCCGCGCAGGCGCCCCACGGCCGTCCGCACCAGCTCGAAGACGGTGATGGACAGGAACGCGACCATCGCCAGCGCACCCAGCGCCTCGAACTTCTCGTGGCCGTACGGATGCCGCTCGTCCGGCTCCTCCCCCGCCACGCGGGCCATGGTGATGGCGACGAGGGTGGTCAGCACGTCCAGCCCGCTGTCGAACGCGCCGCCGAGCACCGCGAGCGAGCCGGAGAGGATCCCCGCCGTCGTCTTCCCCGCCACCAGGACGAGGCTGACGGCGAGCATCAGCTTGAGCACGCGCTGCACTTCGCGCGCGCGGGCCTCCTCCGCCGAGTTCGCCGCCGCGCGCGTCACGCCAGCGCCTCCCGCAGCCGCCTGGCCGCGTCCTCCACCGCCGGCTCCAGCGCGGCGGGGTCCAGCGTGGCCAGCAGGCCGTCGCGATAGAGCACGCGGCCCTGCACCGCCGTCAGCACCACGTCGCAGCCGCGCGCGGCGTGAAAGACGGCGGCCACGGGGTCGTGCACCGGCCGCACGTGCGGCGCGGCGAGGGAGACCACGCAGAGGTCCGCGTCCTTCTCCGGCTCCAGCGTGCCGACGGAGTGCTCCATCCCCAGCGCCCGCGCGCCGTCGATGGTGCACAGCTTCAGCAGCTCCGCGGGGCCCAGCACCCCGCAGTCCCCCAGCCGCGCGCGGTGCAGCACGGACGCGATGCGCGCCTCTTCCAGCAGGTCCAGGCGGTTGTTGCTCCCCACGGAATCCGTCCCCAGCCCCACGCGCACGTTCTCCCTCAGCATCTCCGGGTACGGCGCCAGCCCGTGTCCCAGCCGCGCGTTGGCCACCGGGCAGTGCGCGACGGTGGATCCCGTGTCGCCCACGCGGCGGATGTCGTCCGCGTCCAGCAGCACGCAGTGGATCAGGAGCGGGCTCGTCCGCAGCACGCCCAGCCGGTCCAGCATCTCCACCGTCGTCCGGCCGCGGGGAGGGGTGTCGATGCCGCGCGCCCGCAGCCCCGGCGCGAAGTCGCCCTCCCCCGCCTGCACCAGCTGGTGCTCGATGGCGCTTTCCGCCGCGTGCACCGCCATCGGCAGGCGCTCGGCCAGCGCGTACTCCGCCGCGGCGCTGAAGAGCGCGTCCGACACCGTGTACGGCGCGTGCGGCGAGATGCCGATGCGCACGCGGTCGCACTCCCACGCGCGCAGGCAGTCGACGTTGGCGCGCAGCCCCGCCATCGCCTCGCCGCACACCGCGGGATCGGGCCCGAACACCTCCTGATAGACCACGCCGCGCAGCCCCGCCTCGCGGAGCGCGCTGGCGGACGCGCCGGACGATTCCGTCGCCGCGAGGGTGGTGATGCCGGAGCGCAGCGCCTCCACCATGGTCCACCGCGCGGCGGCGTGAAAGTCCGCGTCCGTGAGCGCGGCGCGCTTGGCGCCCACGAGCCGCAGGATCCAGTCGCGAAAGCAGAGGTCTTCCAGCGCGCCGCGGAACATGGCCAGCTCCGGGTGCGCGTGGACGTTCACCAGGCCGGGGAGGATGGCCGCGTCGCCCAGATCCTCGACGATGCACCCTTCCGGAGTCTCGATGGCCAGCGCGGGCCCCACCGCGGCGATGCGGCCGTCCGGGCCGACGAGCACGGCGCCGTTGCGGATGGGCTCGGCGCAGACGGGGAGCACCCAGGCGGCGCGGTAGAGGGTAAGCGGAAGCGGCTCCGGCATGAACTTCAGGGACAGGGAACAGGGTACAGGTTACAGGAGCGATTCTGTTCGCTTTCCATCGATCCACGTCCGCTCGCCCCGTGCGCGCTGCACGCTCCGGGCAGGCGGGTGGGACAATAGCAGGGGGCGGGCCGCGCGGCGCAAGCGGGGGCCTCCCCCGGCGGCGCCTGCCGTGCCTGCCAAGCGAGTTGCCGCAACTTGGAAAAAGACTCGCAGCGAAGCTGAGCGAGCGAACGCGTAAGCGGCAGGCGCAACGATGTTGCATTCCGGCAGTAGCTTGCGCTCAAGCTAGCGCTTATGGGGCCGGGGGGAGAGCCTATCGCGGGCCCGGCGCTCCGGCGCGGCGAGCGGGAGAGGGCCCGCGGATCGCGAAAACAATCCGCCCCCCGCCGGACAACCCGGCGGAGGGCGGACAGAATCCCCTCACCGAACAACCGCGCCGGCTACAGATCGATGCTGCCGCCGGGCTGCAGGATCTCCACGCGCGCGCTCTCACCCACCATCTGCCGGAACCCTTCGGGGTCCTGCTCGATGACGGGGAAGGTGTTGTAGTGCATGGGGATGACGACCTCGGGCTGGATCATCTCCACGGCGCGGGCGGCATCTTCCGGGCCCATGGTGAAGTTGTCGCCGATGGGGAGAATGGCCACGTCCACACGCCCCTGCAGCAGCTGCATGTCCATGATCAGCGCCGTGTCGCCCGCGTGGTAGATGCTGGGCCCGCCGTCCAGGCCGATCAGGAACCCGGCGCAGTCGGTGGTGAACGCGCCTTCGTCGTCGCCGGCGATGGAGCCGGTGTGCAGCGCCGGCGTCAGCTTTACACGGCCGAACGGAAAGAGGTACGCGCCGCCGATGTTCATCCCGTGCCCCTTCTCCGCCCCCTGCTTCGCGCAGAACGAGACGAGCTCGAAGGTGGAGATGATGGTCGCGCCCGTCTCCTTCGCGATTTTCACGCAGTCCGCGAAGTGGTCAAAATGGCCGTGAGAGACCAGGATGTAGTCGACCTTTCCCACGTCCTTGCTCTTGATCGTCGCGACGGGGTTGTCGTCGATCCACGGGTCGATGAGGATGCGCGTGCCGTCGTGCTCCAGCGTGAAGCAGGAGTGCCCGATCCAGGTAAGCGTGGCCATGGGAACCCAGTGCGTTCGTGCGTAGAAGAAGTGCGAGAGTGCGAAAGTGCGAGAGTGCGTAAGTGG
>DATABT010000125.1:0-2559 GCA_036259455.1 Longimicrobium sp.
CGACTGAGAAATCTACTCACCCACGCTCATGGCTGGCCGCACGTCCCGGGACCCGCCTCCGATGCGCCGCACAGAAGCGGGTCGAGGACCGAGCCGCGGGCCGGATCACCAGCACGGGTGAGTAGATTTCTCAGTCGGCGCAACAAGATACTGCACGAGGCAAGTCCTCGTGGGCGCCTCCTTCGAAATGACAGCTCACGGCACAGACTTCGTGCGTGCAACGAAATCCGTGATGAACCATTATTTTCGGTTCTTCGTCGATTTTGTTGCAGGTAAACAGACACGACGCCGAACCGTCATTTCGAAGGAGGCGCCTGCACCGAACTCAGCCCGTGCAGGATTTCCATGGCGCCGACTGAGAAATCTACTCACCCGTGCTGGTGATCCGGCCCGCGGCTCGGTCCTCGACCCGCTTCTGTGCGGCGCATCGGAGGCGGGTCCCGGGACGTGCGGCCAGCCATGAGCGAGGGTGAGTAGATTTCTCAGTCGGCGCAACAAGATCCTGCATGAGGCAAGTCCTCGTGGGCGCCTCCTTCGAAATGACAGCTCACGGCGCAGACTCCGTGTGAGGCCTTCTCTGATACTACGCCTGCGTGAGGGCCGTCCGGAACGCGTCGAGGGTGGGGTCGATTTCCGTCACGTGGGACGGGCGGTCCAGGAGCGCCTGCAACTCGAGCGGGACGGGGACCTTGCGGCCGACGAGCGGCTCTACGATGCCCTCGAACTTGGCCGGATGCGCGGTGGAGACCACGATCCACCCCTCGCCCGGCAGCCGCTCGCGCACGGCGACGGCGGTGGCGGTGTGCGGGTCCCACACCTCGCCCCAGTCGCGGACGCCGTCGCGGATCACGCGCCGGATCTCGTCGTCCGTCACCCGCTCCGCGCGCAGGGAGCCGCGCGTGGCGTCCGGCCCGCCGAACAGGTGAAGAACGCGTTCCATGTTGCTGGGATTCCCCACGTCCATCGCCGTAGCCAGCGTGGCGACCGTCGGCTGCGGCGCCCACTCCGCGCCCGCGGTGAACGAGGTGATGGACGGATTCGCGTTCGTCGCAAGCACCACCTCGCCGATGGGCATCCCCACGCGCCGCGCCCACATGGCCGCCGCCGCGTTTCCCAGGTTGCCGGTGGGGACGATGAAGCCCGGCGGCGAGCCGTGGCGGCGCACCCACTCCATCGCCGCCCACGCGTAGTACGCCATCTGTGGCAGCAGCCGGCCGATGCTGATGCTGTTCGCCGATGAAAGACGCCGCGCCGCCCGCAGGCCGTCGTCCGCCATGGCCGCCTTCACCAGCCGCTGGCACGCGTCGAAGTCGCCGCGGACGGCAAAGGCGCGCACGTTGCCGCCCCACGTGGTCAGCTGCTTCTCCTGCCGCGGCGACACCATCCCCGCGGGATAAAGCACCGCGACCTCCACCCCCGGCCTGCCCGCGAACGCCGCCGCCACCGCGCCCCCCGTATCGCCCGACGTGGCGACGAGGATGGTGAGCGGCCGCGCATCGCCGCCCCGCGCGCGGGACAGCACGCCGGCCAGAAAGCGCGCGCCCACGTCCTTGAACGCCGCCGTGGGGCCGTGGAACAGCTCCAGCACCGCGGTGCCGTCGCGCAGTTCCTTGAGCGGTACGGGAAAGGTGAACGCCTCGCGGCAGATCTCGTCCAGAGCGCCTTGCAGCGGGTCGCCCGCGAAGAAGGGCGCCAGCAGCCGCGCCGCCACCTCTGCCAGCGTCTGCGCGTTGCCGAACGCATCCGGCGGCAGGGCAGGGAAGCGCTCCGGCACGTACAGCCCCCCGTCCGGCGCCAGCCCGCGCCGTACCGCCTCCGAAAGCGTGACGGGCTCGCTGCCGCCCCGCGTGCTTACGTATTCCATGGGCAGATGGATCGGTGTCGTGGCGTTGTTGCTCCCTGCGCCGAACCTACCCCGCGAGCGTTGCGCCGCAAGGCAAATCGGCGATGGGATGATGTGATACGTAGCTGGTCGCAGAGGGGCACATCCATGCTGGGGGACGGCCTTCTATGCGACGCGCAGGCGATGCCCGGGCAACTGAAACGAGAGGGTTGACGTGAAGCCTACGCCTGTTTATACTTACGGCCCCCTCGGAACGTCGACCCGAACGGGTACCGAAAGGTCTCCTGACCGGGGTTGACGCCGTGGATCGAGGCTGATAGCTTACAAGGCTGTCGCCCGGACGGTAGGCAACAGGGGTGAGCGGATAAAAAGTCGAAAAACCGACCCCTTGCGAGCAGCGCCTAAGCGGTGTAGGCGCAAGGCGTTGCGGGGGATGGGGCGAGGCGGAAAACGTCGCAATCGGCCACTTGCGACCCCTTGACCGGGCGAGCCGAGGATGATAGATTGAAGGGCTGCCACGGAGATGGCGGCACACGACGCGGCGGCCGGGTGAAACCGGCCGGATGCGAATGAAAGCGAGCCAGCGGCTCGCGAGAGGTTTGACAACTCGGGTCTTTGGGAGTGCTAAGACGGGCGCCCCGTGGCGGAGTAAGCCGAAGGCAACACGTCCTTCGCGTCCGCTGTAGTAACGGGACGTAAACGTGAAAATTCCGAAT
>DATABT010000126.1:0-3142 GCA_036259455.1 Longimicrobium sp.
TTTCCGGTGGCGGCGGAACGATACGGGCCGGACCGGCCGCGCGGCAACCGGAAAGCTGTCCGGTGGCGGCTGACGTTCATCCATCCACGGAACGAGAAGATGCGAATCGGCCACGGGTACGATTCCCACCGCCTTGCCGAGGGGCGCAAGCTGATTCTGGGCGGCGTAGAGATCCCGCACGAGCGCGGGCTGGACGGCCACAGCGACGCCGATGCCGTGGCCCACGCCGTGACCGACGCGCTGCTGGGCGCCGCCGGCCTGGGCGACATCGGCCGCCACTTTCCCCCCAGCGAGGCGCAGTGGAAGGACGCCGACTCGCTGCAGTTGCTGGCCCGCGTGGTCCGGCTGCTGGAAGGGCGCAACTACCAGGTGGTCAACGTGGACGTGACGGTGGTCTGCGAGGCGCCCCGGATCGGGCCGCACGCGGCGGCCATGCAGGAACGGCTGGCGTCGGTGCTGGGGATCGGGCCGGACCACATCTCCATCAAGGGCAAGAGCAACGAGGGGCTGGGATGGATTGGCCGTGGCGAGGGAATTGCCGCCTTTGCCGTGGCGCTGATCGACAGCCTGGAGGGCATCGACGCCCTGCACGCGCGCCACCGGCGCGACGCGAGCCTCTGAAGTGCGGGGGTGCGAGAGCGCTGAGACGGTGTTGAAAAACCTCTCTCGGCACGACTCTGGTGCGAGGGACGGGAACTTCGCTTCGCGGACAAGGTCCTTTGGTCGCGCCGAAAGCATTGTGCACGATGGAGTTCCGTCAGGCCTCCCTCCCAAGAAACGTCGCCTCCCAAGAAAGCCGGCATCGCTGGGCGGACGCGGTTCCGACGACCGGTGGCGGCCCGGATGGTGTCGGCGGGATGCACGCGGTCCTTGGTAGAAAGGTTGCTGCCGGCGAGGGGACCGCATCCGAATTTTTGGGGGAGGCAGGATGGCCGCGACGCCTCACGGATCTCCGCTGGGGCACATCATCCACCCGATTGCGATCTGTAAGAGCAGGCGCTGGCTGGACGACGGCGATCGGAGCGGAAGGCGCTCCTAAGAAAGTCGCCTCGGCAGAAGCCCCTCATCGCCCGCACCAGCCGACTTTCTGATGTGATGGGAGGCGCCCCGCGTCTACAGGCGCTGAATAGAAAGACCCATTTGGGCGACGGCCGTCGAGCGGGCGTGGCACCAGCACGGGCGAGTAGATTTCTCAGTCGGCGCCATGGGTTCCTGCAACGGCAAAGAGCACGCGGGCGCCTCCTTCGAAATGACAGCCGCGGCGCGAGCGACTTTCATCCCACAGGGTGCGCGTAGCGCCCGATGACTCGGGGTGACGTCACCAGCTTCGGTAGTTTGGATTTGTAAACAGGCTCTGAAGCCGGCGCGGGCGGTGAGGGTGGTGAACGGGTACCGGAGATAACCGTTTTCGGGATGAGGGATGGCAGGACTGGTCGACCGGCTGATCGCCTGGATGGAGGGGCTGCCCGAGGCGCTCGTGTACGTGGTGATCGGCGTCATGGCGGGGCTGGAGAACATCTTTCCCCCCGTGCCGGCGGACGTGGTGGCGCTCACGGGCGGATTTCTCGCCGGCCGCGGCGTGACCGATCCCATCCTTTCGTTTCTGGTCGTCTGGCTGTGCAACGTGGGGACGGCGCTGCTCACGTACTGGGTCGGGCGCCGGTACGGCACGTCGTTCTTCCGCGGCCGCGTGGGGCGCATGATTCTGCAGCCCGGCCAGATGGCGCGCCTGGCGCGGCTGTACCAGGCTCACGGCGGCAAGGTGATCTTCTTCAGCCGCTACCTTCCCGGCTTCCGTGCCGTGGTGCCCGTGTTCGCCGGGACGACGGGAATGACGTTTCCCCGCGCGGCGCTTCCCATCGCGCTGGCGTCGGGGCTGTGGTACGGGCTCATCGTCTACCTGGGCGCCACCGCCGGCCGCAACTGGGAGAAGATCCGCGCCGCCGTGGAGTCGTCCGGCCGGTGGCTGGGGATCGCCGCGCTGGTCCTGTTCCTCGTCATCGGCTGGTACTGGTGGAAGACGCGGGGCGAGGAAGAGGTGGTGGAGGAGTTGACGGACAGGGATTGAGGGCGGGCCCTCCCCCCCCCGACGAACCTTCTGCTCGTTCCTGGCAACCCCCGCCGCCCCCTCCCCGGCCCTTCCGCGCAACCTGCGCGGGGGAGGGAGCTGCGACGCACCTCCGGCGATCGAATTCTCCCCTCTCCTCGAGGAACGAGCGGTGAGGCGCCGGGGGAGGGGCCCTTTACCGCATCCGCACGGGCTGGTGGCCGGGGCCCACGATGGATAGCACCTGGCCGCTGGTCTCGCGCAGGGCGCGGATGCGAAAGCGGGCCATGGGGATCTCCGCGAGCTCCCAGTCCGCGTTGCGCGTGAGCAGCGGCCCGCGAATCACCCAGCGCGACACGATCCACGCGCCGTTGGGGAGCTGGCGGAACTCCAGCTCGCCGCCCAGCCGCTCCACGGGCCCGCGAAAGGTCAGGCCGGTGTACGTGAACTCCAGCGTCCGCAGCTCGCTGGTGGCGCGGTCCAGCCAGAGCACTCCGCGCACGTCCGGCCGCCCGGCGGTGCGGATGGGCACGAACTCCAGCCCCACGCGCTCCTCGCCGCCGTCGCGCAGCCCGAAGCAGTGCCGCTGCCGGAACACGTCCGAAAGCACCACCGCCGCGCCGATGCCGTACAGGATGAGCGAGTCCGCGTCGGGCTGCACGTATCCGCCGTCCACCAGCATTTCCGGCGGCAGGGTGACGAAGGCGCTCCCCGTGCTGGACCGTACCCACGCGCGGTGGTCCATCACGCCGGTGCCGCGCAGCCGCAGGTCGCGCCGGTCCAGGCGCCAGGTGAACTCGTAGGCGCCGCTCTCCTCCACCAGCGCGGCCGAGGCGAGGGCCTTGCGCGCCTCTTCCCACACGACGGCGGTCTGCGGGTTGGGCTCCATGAACGCCGCGCACCGGCTGCGCGCCTGCGCGGTGAGCGCCGGCAGCGCCACACGCCGCGACCCCGCGCGCAGCTGCACCTGCAGCGAGTCGGCCAGGGTGATGGTGTCCGGCTGCAGCGACGCGTAGCCCACGCGCTCGGCCAGCAGCGTGTAGCGCCCCGGCTCCCGCGCGGTAATGGCGAAGCGGCCCAGCGAGTCCGCCATGG
>DATABT010000127.1:0-3171 GCA_036259455.1 Longimicrobium sp.
TGCGCGACGGGATCGCCGCGCTGGACCTGGCGCGCGACGCGGCCGCGCTGGCCGCGGAGGACGCGTCGCCGTTCGCCTCGCGCGCGCGGCCGGAGGGGATCGCGTACGTCACCTTCACCTCCGGCAGCACGGGGCGCCCCAAGGGCTCGCTCACCACGCACGCGGCGCTGGTGGCCACGGTGACGGAGTCGGAGTTCGCCTGCATCCGCCCCGGCGACCGGGTGGCGCAGGCGACGGGCCCGGCGTTCGACGTCGCCATCCTGGAGATCTGGGGCGCGCTGGCCAACGGCGCCGCGGTGGTGGGCATCGACCGGGACGTGCTGCTGGACTCCGCCGCGTACGCCCGCGCGCTGCGGGAGCTGCGCATCACCCACGCGTGCGCGCCCATGCAGGTCTTCAACCGCCACGTGCGCGAGGTGCCGGACACGTACGCCACGCTGCGGCGCCTGCACATCGGGGGCGAGCGGGTGGACGCGTCCGCCGTGCGCGCGTGCCTGGTCGGCGGGCCGCCCGCCGCGCTGGTGCAGGCGTACGGGCCCACGGAGACGGCCATCTTCGCCACCGCGCACGTGGTGGACGAGGTCGCCGCGGACGCGCACACCGTCCCCATCGGCGGGCCGGTGGCGGGGACGCGGCTGTACGTGCTGGACGAGCGGGGGATGCTGTGCGGCACCGGCGTGCCGGGCGAGCTGTGCATCGGCGGCGGGCGCGTGGGGGTGGGATACCTGAACCGTCCGGGGATGACGGCGGAGCGCTTTGTTCCCGATCCCTTCGCGGGGGAGCCGGGGGCGCGCATGTACCGCAGCGGCGACCGCGCGCGCTGGCGGGCGGACGGCACGCTGGAGTTCGTGGGGCGCGTGGACTGGCAGGTGAAGATTCGCGGCTTCCGCATCGAGCCGGGAGAGATCGAGTCCGTGCTCCGCGAGAACCCGGGGGTGGCCGACTGCGTGGTCGTGGCGCGCGAGGACGGGGGCGAGCGGCGGCTGGTGGCGTACCTGGCCGGCGCGGAGCCGCCCTCCGCGGCGGACGCGCGCGCGTTCCTCAAGCAGCGGCTGCCGGAGCACATGGTGCCCTCCGCCTTCGTGGCGATGGACGCGCTGCCGCTGACGCCCAACGGCAAGGTGGACCGCAAGGCGCTCCCCGCGCCGGAGGCCGAGACGGAGGCGGCGGATGCCCTCGCGGAGCCGCGCAGCGCGGAGGAGCGCATCCTGGCGGAGGTGTGGGCGTCGGTGCTGCGCCGCGAGCGCGTGGGCATCCACGACAACTTCTTCGCGCTGGGCGGCGATTCCATCCTCTCCATCCAGATCATCGCGCGCGCGGCCGAGCGCGGCCTGCGGGTGCTTCCCAGGCAGATGTTCACCCACCAGACCATCGCCAAGCTGGCGATGGTGGCCACGGCGGCGGCGCCCGCGCGGGCGGAGCAGGGCCCCGTCACGGGCCAGGTGCCGCTGACGCCCGTGCAGCACTGGTTCTTCGACCAGCACCATCCCGAGCCGCACCACTGGAACCTGGCTTCGCTGCTGGAGGCCCCTCGTCCGCTGGACCCGGGCGTGATGGAGGGCGCCGTGGCGGCGGTGATGGCGCACCACGACGCGCTGCGAATGCGCTTCGGGCGCACCGCGGACGGGTGGACGCAGCGCATCGCGGAGCCGGGCGGCCCCGCGCCCTTCGAGTGGATCGACCTGTCGGGCGTGGCGGACGGCGCGCGGGAGACGGCGTTCGCGGAACACGCCGCACGCATCCAGGCGTCGCTGGACCTGGAGCGCGGGCCGCTCGTCCGCTTCGCCCTCTTCGGGATGGGAGCGGGTCCGCAGCGGCTGCTGCTCGCCGCGCACCACCTGGTGATGGACGCCGTCTCGCTCTCCTTCGTGGTCCCCGACCTGGAGCGCGCGTACCGGCAGATCGCGCGTGGTGAGACGCCTTCGCTCCCCGCGCGCACCACGTCGTTCAAGCAATGGGCGGAGCGGCTGGCGGAGCACGCGCACGCGCCCTCCGTGCGCCACGAGGCGGACGTCTGGCTGTCGCAGGGCGGCGCCGCGCCGCTCCCCGCGGACTTCGCCGGCGGGACGAACACGGAGGGCGAGTCGAACTTCGTCGCCGTGTCGCTGGACGAGGAGACGACGCGCGCGCTGCTGCACGACGTGCCGCCCGTCTACGGCACGCAGATCAACGACGCGCTGCTCACCGCCCTGGCCCGCGCCTTCGTCCGGTGGACGGGCGAGGACGCGCTGTGGGTGGACCTGGAGGGGCATGGCCGCGAGGAGCTGTTCGCCGACGCGGACGTGTCTCGCACCGCCGGCTGGTTCACCACCGTGCACCCGGTGCGCCTGGCGGTGCCGGACGAGCCGGGCGAAGCGCTCAAGGCGGTCAAGGAGCAGCTGCGCGCGGTGCCGCACAAGGGAATCGGCCACGGCCTGCTGCGCTGGCTGGGCGCGCCGGAAACCCGGGCCGCGCTGGCCGCGCTCCCCTCGCCGCAGGTGAGCTTCAACTACCTGGGCCAGGCCGGCGGCGCCGCGGATGACGGTGGCCGGCTGCTGGTCCCCGCGCGGGAGGGGACGCTGGGCCCCGCGCGCGCCGCCAGCGGGCAGCGGCCGCACCTGCTGGCCATCGACGCCGTGGTGGAAGACGGGCGCCTGTACGTCACGTGGACGTACGGCACGCGGGTGCACGCCCGCGAAACGGTGGAGCGGCTGGCGGAGGAGTACCTGGACGCGCTGCGGGAGCTGGTGGCGCACTGCCGCGATCCCCAGGCCGGCGGCTACACGCCGTCGGACTTCGCCCTGGCCGGGCTGGACCAGGAAGGGCTGGACGCGCTGCTGTCGCGGATCGGGTAGCGCGCGCCCCTTCGGATGGTGTGGTGCGGGCGCCGGCCGCCCCCTCCCCGGCCCTCCCCCGCAAACTGCGCGGGGGAGGGAGGTGCGACGCACCCTGGGGAGCGTGACCGAATTCTCCCTCTCCGCGAACAACGAGCGGGGAGGGGTCGGGGGCGGGGCCGGGGGAGGGGCCCCGCGGCCGCAGCGTTGCGCCTGTCGCACTTTCGCGCTTTCGCACTTTGGCACTTTCGCGCTTTCGCGCTTTCGCGCTTTCGCACTTTGGCACTTCGCACTCGCACTTTCGCGCTCACGCACCTTCGCACTGGCAGTCCCGGTGAACCGCAAGAACGTCGAAGAC
>DATABT010000128.1:0-6015 GCA_036259455.1 Longimicrobium sp.
GCTACCGTCTCGACCTGCGGCAGGTCGGTAATGCTGTTGACCGATGACGTCGCCGTTCCCGGAAGGCGCATGGCCAGCATCTTGCCGGATGCCGAGACCGGAAGCGCACCGCCGCCTCCGCCGCCCCCACCTCCGCTTCCCCCGCCGCTGCAGCCCAGCAGCGCCGCCGCGGCGGTCAGCAGCGCGGCGAACGGCACGTACCGACGATGGATCCTGATCATGAGCGTACCCCTCGCGTGCGAGTGGACGGGCGGCGGCGCGGTGCCGCCGCCCCGAAAAGACCGGCGGACGCGTTGAAGCACGCGCCCGGCGGTGTTAGATTTCCGGGTTGATCTCGGAAACCGACGAACGAAGAACCATGAGCAGGTTGAGCGACGAGGTCCGCCGCCGGCGGACCTTTGCCATTATCAGCCATCCGGACGCGGGCAAGACCACGCTCACGGAAAAGCTGCTGCTGTACGGCGGGGCCATTCACCTGGCGGGGAGCGTCAAGGCGCGGCGCGCCGCGCGCCACGCCACCTCCGACTGGATGCAGATGGAGCAGGAGCGCGGCATCTCCGTCACCAGCTCCGTGCTCCAGTTCGAGTACCAGGGCAAGGCGGTGAACCTGCTTGACACCCCCGGCCACCAGGACTTCAGCGAGGACACGTACCGCACGCTGATGGCGGCCGACAGCGCGGTGATGCTGCTGGACAACCGCAAGGGCGTCGAGGAGCAGACCCGCAAGCTGTTCGAGGTCTGCCGCCTGCGGAAAACGCCCGTGTTCACCTTCGTGAACAAGTGCGACCGACCGGGCGAGAACCCGCTCAAGCTCATGGACGACGTGGAGCGCGAGCTGGGGATGAAGTGCTATCCCATGATGTGGCCCATCGTGGACGGCGACCGTTTCGTGGGCGTCTACGACCGCGTCACCGAGCAGGTGCACCTGTTCCAGCGCGGCGAGGACCACGGCCAGTCGCGCGTGGACACGCACACCGGCTCGCTGTACGACGACCACATCCAGGCCGCCGTGGCCGAGAGCGCGATGAACCAGCTGCTGGAGGACCTGGAGCTGCTGGAGATGGCGGGCGCGGAGTTCAGCCGCGAGGCGTTCCTGGCCGGCGAGGTGTCGCCCGCCTTCTTCGGAAGCGCGCTCACCAACTTCGGCCTGGAGCCGTTCCTGCGCCGCTTCCTGGACCTGGCGCCGGAGCCTACGCCGCGCCAGGCCAGCACGGGGATCGTGGATCCGCTCAAGCCGGAGTTCACCGGGTTCGTGTTCAAGATCCAGGCGAACATGGACCCCAGGCACCGCGACCGCATCGCGTTCGTGCGCGTGTGCAGCGGCCGGTTCGAGGCGGGGATGCAGGTGAAGCACGTCCGCAGCGGCAAGCCGCTCCGCCTGGCGTCGCCCACGCAGTTCATGGCGCGCGAGCGCACGCTCATCGAAGAAGCGTGGCCGGGCGACGTGATCGGCATCCACGACCGCGGCAACCTGCGCATCGGCGATACGCTGAGCGCGGACGGGGAGCTGGAGTTCGGCGGCATTCCCCGCTTCAGCCCCGAGCACTTCGCGCGCATCGTCATCGGCGATCCGCTCAAGCGAAAGCAGCTGGACACGGGGCTGCAGCAGCTGTCGGAAGAAGGCGCGGCGCAGGTGTTCTACGCCGAGTCCATCACCGGCCCCGCGCCCATCGTGGGCGCCGTGGGCCAGCTGCAGTTCGACGTGCTGCTGCACCGGCTGGAGCACGAGTACGGCGTCCGCGCCCGGCTGGAGCGCATGCCGTACGTCGCCGCGCGGTGGGTGGAAGGGCCCGCGGCCGAGCTCGAGCGGCTGGCGCTGGGCCACGGCCGCATTCTGGTCTACGACGCCAAGCAGAAGCCGCTGGTGCTCTTCGACAGCGAGTGGACCATGCGCACCACCATCGACCGCGAAAAGGAGATCGCGTTCCACGACGTGGCGCCCTGATCCGCGGCCGGAGCGGCGTTTCTGTGGATGTGGATGGATGCGCGTGCTCATGCCTTTCGTGCAGGGCAAGCCCGGCTCCGCGCCCGCGCGACCCTCACCCAATCCGCTTAGTCGTTACCGCGCATCGACTTAGCGCGGATCAGAAATTTAGATCCATTGAAAACAGGGTGTCCCACGCCGGGACACCCTGTTGTTTTGCGGTGCACGCCGCCCCGTGCTCGATCGTCTCGCCCCCCTGACGAATCGAGTTGCTGGGGCAGAAGCTCCACGGCCGCCATCGCCGCGGCGCGGATGCGCATCGAGGCGCGGTTGGGCTGCCATCCGCGCGCGGATGGCGGGATATGTGGCGATCAGAATGATCCGGATACATACCACGGCGAGCAGACTTGCCACGTCACGACGGGGGCCGCGCGAGAGCAAACTCCGGTGGACTCCGTGTTGGGATGCTGAGGCCGATCCCTTCTGTGCGGATGCCGGAACGTGGAGGAAAGAGAGAGGACGCGGAGAAAGCCATCATCCGCGCCCTCTCTCTTTCCCCCGCAGTCTTGCGGGTGACACCCTCTTTTCGCTACAGCTGCCGGGCGATGACGGCGACGGCCTCGGCTTCGGCGGTGGCGCCCAGGCGGGCGAAGTGCTCGGCGGACTCCGTCAGCGCCTCCCGGGCGGCCTCCGTATCACCTCGATCGCGAAACAGAAGACCGCGGTCGCGCTGCACCTCCGCGAGCAGCAACGACTCCGAGTGTTCGCGGGCCACGCGCAGCGCTTCATCGAGATGCGCCGCCGCCTCGTCCAGCCGTTCCTGCAGCCGTGCCGCGCCCGCCAGCACGCGGATGGCGTTCCCCACGCCCACCGGGTCGCCGATCCCCTGCGCGCGGCCGCGGGCGCGCTGCGCGAGCGAGGCCGCCAGCGGCGCGTCGCCCGCGCGCAGGCGCAGAACGGCGCGCTCCGTCTCGGCGATGGCGGCCACGCGCTCGCTCCCCTCCGCCTCCGCCAGCTCGATGGAGCGGCGAAAGTGTCCGTCCGCCTCGCGGTCAAAGCCCAGGTCGCGGTACGAGATCCCCAGGTTGTTGTGCGTCTCGGCGATCCCCAGCCGGTTGCCCAGCCGCTGGTACGCCGCCAGCGCCCGCTGGTAGTAGGTGAGCGCCAGGTCGCGCTGCCCGCGAACGTTGCTCACCACGCCCAGGTTGTTGCTGGCGCGGGCGGAGAACTCCTCGTCGTTCCAGCGCGAGGCGTGCTCCAGCAGTTCCTCGAAGCGCGCCTGCGCGCCGTCGGCGTGGCCGGTTTCGAAGAGGATGTTGCCGATCAGGTTCACCGCCTCGCCGCTCAGGCGCCAGTCGCCGCGGCGGCGCGTCTCCGGCTCCACCTTGAGCGCGATCTCCAGCGCCCGATCCGGCCGGCCCACGTGCCGGCACGCCGCGGCGTAGGCGTAGCCCACCTCCGGCTCGGCCAGCAGCGCCCGCTCGTCCAGCAGGTCGCCGGCGCCGGCCAGCTGCATCCATGCGCGCCGCCGGCGAAGTTCGCGGGCGGCGTCGCGGTCGAGCGGGGTGGGCGGGGTGGGCAGCGAGGTGGACACGCGGGTGTGCGCTCAGTTTCCGCCGGCCAGGGCGTAACGGGTAAAGCCGCCGATGTCCGCGCGCACTTCCGTCATGTCGTCCACGCGCACGCTGCCGATCCGCTCCCACTTCTGGCCCGGCCCCTCCTGCCGGTACCAGCCGAACTCGAAGTCTTCGTCGTCGTCATCCACCTCGCCGTCGCCGTTGTAGTCGGGGTGGGCGAACTGGTAGTTGACGCGCAGTTCCGCCGGGCGGCTGCGGTTGAAGCGCAGGCCGGCCGGCTGGAACTCGAAGTTGAAGTATCCCGCGTCCACCACGCGCACGCGGATGTGCACCGTGTCCCCGTTCTGCAGAATGCGGCCGTCGGGGCGCGACAGCAGCGACTCGGAGCGGATGCGGAAGCGCAGGCAGTCCTCGCCGCTGTCCTCGCCGGGGAGCGGCAGGTACTCGATCTCCAGCTCCGTGTCCTCGCCCTTGGTGGCCACGATGGTGGTGTCGTACGTGGCGAGGTGGGGCGCGCCGGGGCCGGGGCGCAGAAAGACCAGGTCCTTGCCCGGCACCGGCCCGCCGTCGCCGCCGGACGGGTCGTCGCACGCGGCCAGCGCGGCCGGGAGCAGGGCAAGGAGCACGAGCCGGAAAATTCGCTTCATCTGCATGGGATTCACTTCACAACGGAGGGGTGCGGATCGCGTTCCTGCGCACGGTGGAGCAACCCCCGCGCCGGGCAAAAACCCGCGTAAACGCTGGACTTCTGGATCAAACGGGTGTCCCCCGCCGGGACGGGTGTCTCATTCCGGGGCATCCGTTCCCTCCAGCAGCCGGTACAGCCGCGACCGGCTGATCCCCAGCGCGTCGGCCGCCGCGCTCTTGTTTCCATCCACCCGTTCCAGCATGGCGAACGCCGCCGCGCGCTCGATCTCGTCCAGCGTGGCGGGGAACGGGAGCGCTCCGCCCTCCCCGTCCCGCGGCTGTGCGGCCGGCGCCCCGCCGTGGAACAGGTCCTCGGGGTTGATGCCGCCGTCACCCAGCAGCAGCGCACGCTCCAGCCCGTTGCGCAGCTCGCGGACGTTTCCCGGCCATGGGTGCGAAAGAAGCGCGCGGCGCAGCTCCGGCGTCACCGCCGGCACGTCAAGCCCGTACTGCGAGGCGAGGGTGCGGAGGAAGTGCTCGGCCAGCAGGATGACGTCCTCCCCGCGCGCCCGCAGCGGGGGCAGGTGGATGGGGATGACGCTGAGGCGATAGTACAGGTCCTCGCGAAACTCCCCGCGCTGCACGGCGCCCGCCAGGTCCACGTGCGTGGCGGCGACGATGCGCACGTCCACCGCCCGCGCGCGCATGGCCCCCACGCGGCGCACCTCCTTTTCCTCCAGCGCGCGGAGGATCTTTCCCTGCAGGGTCAGCGGCAGGTCGCCGATCTCGTCCAGAAAGAGCGTCCCCCCGTCCGCCGCCTCGAACAGGCCGGGCTTGGCCGTCCGCGCGTCCGTGAACGCGCCCTTCTCGTGGCCGAAGAGCTCGGTCTCGATGAGGCTGGCGGGGATGGCGTTGCAGTTCAGGTCCACGAACGGCGCGGCGGCGCGCGGGCCGTTGTAGTGAATGGCCTGCGCCATCAGCTCCTTGCCCGTCCCCGTCTCTCCCGTGACCAGCACGGTCGCCTTGCCGTGGGGGATGATGCGGGCCGCACGGTCCAGCGCCGCGCGCAGCTGCGGGCTGCGGCCGATAATGCGGCTGAAGTCGAACGCCTGCCGCTCCGCCGCCGCCAGCCGTCCCCCCGCCGCCTGGGCCTCGCGCCGCCGCCCCCGCTCCGCCACCTCGTCGCGCAGCGCCTGCACGTCGCCGGGGAGCGCGAAGTAGTCCGCGGCCCCCGCGCGGACCAGCGCGACCGCCAGGCGATGATCCGCGCGCGCGCCGACCACCAGCGGCGCGGGCGCCCCCGACGCCGCCAGCTCGCGCAGCACGGGCTCCGCCTCCTCCTCCACCCCCGCGACGGAGAGCACCACCGCCACCGCGTCACCCGCGGGTCCCAGCTCGCCCGCGCTCTCGGCGACCACGGCCTGCGCGCCCACCCCCGCGGCCAGCTCGGCCCACAGGGTGGAGAAGGATTCGCTGCGTGCGACGACGGCCAGGGTGCTCAACAGTCCGGGTGCTGCGGGGGAAGAGAACGGGCCTCGCGCCGATAGTCCGCGCGACAGAGAACGTGCGACTGTAGCGATTCGAGACATTAACACCGCTCGGCCGCGGAGCGCCACCCCGATGGTGGAATCGCGGTGAATCCCAGTCGCGGCGCGGCGATGGCGCTCCCCGAGGCACGGGGAACGGGGGCCGGGCATCCGCCGTGCCCCACTCCCGGCCGAGAATGCGCCGCTCTGCTACCGGCGCAGCGTAGCCAGACACACACGGAGTTCCGCACGATGCCCATCCACCGCACCCTCGCCGCGGCCGGCACGCTGCTGGCCCTCGCCGCCTGCTCCGACAACCCCGCCGGCGGCGGCACCCGACCAGTCATTCTGAGAGCGTGTT
>DATABT010000129.1:0-1510 GCA_036259455.1 Longimicrobium sp.
AGCGTGAGCGTGGCGCCGTCGCCCACCAGCACCGTGGCCGAGGCGCGTGGCGCCAGCGTGCCGATGCCGCCCACGGAGAACGCGTCCGCGCGCACCCCGCCCCGCAGCACCACCCGCGAGCCCGGCTGCCACATCGCGTCGATGTACCCGCCCGCCGACGAGCCCGAGGCCTGCGCGCGCAGCAGCAGCTCGTACTGCTCCGGCTGCGCGGCCACCTGCCACATCCAGGTGCGTTCGAAGCTGGCGCCGTAGCGCAGCAGCAGCGGCCCGTCCACGCGCGTGAAGTCCACCCCCGCGCGCATCCGGTCGCTGCGGCCCACGAGCTGGAACCCGCGGTTGCCGTAGCGCAGCGGCAGGTCCGCGTCGTAGCGACCCGCCGCCAGCGTCATCTCCACGTCGGCGCCCTCGAAGCGGCCGCGGTAGCGCAGCGACCCCGCCACGTTCCCCCAGCGCGCCTCGCCCATCATCCCCTGCGCGCTGTCCATCCGCACCCCCTCGGTGTTGGCGAACAGGGTGGTGGAGATGCCGCCCTCGGGAAGGGGAATGTCGATGCGGAAGAGCCCGTCCGCGAAGTCGTAGGGAAAGGGCGCGCCGCTCAGCCGGCTGAAGGTGCCGCCGTGCACCGTGCGCAGCGCGCCCAGGTAGCGGGCCGCGCCCAGCGGGCCCTCCACCCGCGCGCCGGCGGCCACCATGTCGGCGAACCCCGCCGCGCCCGCGCGGTCCCGGCCGCTGCGGGTGGACAGATCCATCACGTACGAAAGCCCGCCGTCGTACCGCGCCGGCGCGCCGCCCAGGTAGAGCCGCGCCGCGCCCACGACCTCGGGCTCGAAGGTGTCGATCAGGCCGCCCATGTGAAAGGGCGCGTACACGGGCGCGCCGTCCAGCAGCACCAGCTGCAGGTTGGCGGACGAGCCGCGCACCATCAGCGCGTCCATCACGGTGCCGGGGTCGCCGGGGTTGGGGAGAAAGCCGGCGCTGATGGCGCTTCCCACGCCGTTGGCGTTCTCCACCGCCTGGTGGTCCACCACCACCCCGATGTCCTCCCGCTCCGCCGCCGTGCTGTCGGCGCGCGGATCCAGCGGGCGGATGACGCGCACGGGGGTGAGCGCGATGGGGCGGTGGACGATGGCCACGTCCAGAACCATCTCGCCGGCCGGGACGCTCACCTCCATCTCCGTGGTGGCGTGCTCCAGGTGCCGCACCCGCAGCATCAGCGTTCCCGCGGAGACGTTCAGCCGGTAGGCGCCCGCGCTGTCGGAAAAGGCGTGCACCGTGCGGCGTCCGTCGTCCGCCTCCACCACCGCCAGGGGAACGGGAAGCCCCGACGGCTCGCTCTGCACCGTTCCGCGAATCACCGCCCGCGCCGTGTCCTGGGGCGGGGCGGCGGCCGCGAACAGCGCGAGCACGACGGGGATCAGCATCAGCTTGCCTTGACGTCGATCGATCCGGACGATTCACGGCGCGGAAGGCGCGCCACCGTCCCGAGGAGCGTGGGCGGAGCCCGTCGCGC
>DATABT010000130.1:0-2022 GCA_036259455.1 Longimicrobium sp.
GTTGTTGCTGTCGACGGACATGTCCAGGAACAGCGAGAGCACCGGCTTGCCGCCGTCCTGCCGCTGGATCAAGCGTTCGAGATCCTGTGTGCTGATCATGGTCTGGCTGGGTTGGATGGTGGGCACCGCGCCTCGCGCGGATGTCTCCGCGTCCGGTAGGGCGAATGCAAGAAAGCTGCCCATCCCGCGCATTCCGCTCCGCTTTCGCCACGCGAGGAACGTTTTCCGCTCAGCCGATACAAGTCTTTTCCCATCAAGCACTTGTCGTTCTCCGGACGCGGCCGTGCTCCGCTCCGCGAAGTGCCGGGGACCGGATCACACGTAGGAAGCAGATCGAGGGCGCGAAGAAGCGGCGGCGCTTCCCCACGCCTCCGTTCGCTCGTCCCCGATCCACCGGAGGCGCGCGCGCGGCGAAACGCTCCACGATGCGCCATTCGAGAAACGATGGACGCGGGGCCGACTATGCGATTCGTGAGCTGTCGTCTGATGCCGGTTTCGACCACAACACCGGAGCGGAATCATGCCCCATCCCCCCCGTCCTCATGACCCCCTTCACCCCGAGTGTCCTTCCGTTCCCATCTCGCGGCGGCTGTTCCTGGCCCTGGGCTCGGGGATGGCGCTGGGCGCGGCGTTCGGGTGCGACGACGGGCCCACGGACCCCGCGGAGCCCGGCGTCATCCTCTTCAACAGCCCCGACTTTCCGGGAATCGCACGCGTCACCACCGCGTCGGGCGCCATCGTAACGCTGTCGGGCGAGAAGAACGCGGCGGGCACGCCCACGCGCATCACCCACGCGGCCATCCAGGAGGGCGGCGGGTTCTGGGAGCTGCGCTTCGACGCCCGCGGCCGGGTGACGTACATCTTCAACCCCGACCAGGGGTTCGCGCTCTTCTCGTATCCGTCGGCGCAGAAGGTGGCGGTCACGCTGGGCGACATGGAGAGCGGCGAGGTAGAGTCGGTGGAGGTGGAACTGCCCTCCGCGCTGGCCGGCGTGGCCCCCGCCGCCGCGGCGCTCCCGGTGCCGGTGGGGCCGGAGGCCGGCGGGCCGATGGCGCAGCGCGGCGGCACCATCACCGTGTACTGCCGCGAGGAGTTCGGCCGCACGCCCATGGCCGGCGCCACGGTGCGGCTGCGCCTGCGCATTCCCGAGGGGCTCACGGGCGGCGCGCCGGTGGAGTACGAGTACGCCACGCGCGAGGTATCGCAGGGGGTGTTCGCCTACGCCGGCTTCAACGTCGCCCCCGTGGACCCCGACACCACGGGGGCGCTGGTGGACGCGCTGTGCGACACGAACGAGATCAGCGACAGCGTGAACGAAGGGCGCGTGCTGCTGGAGATCCTCAAGAAGATCGCGCGCATCCCCGCGCGGCGGGCGCGGCGGCTGCTGGAGATCTTCGGCGGCGTGTGCGAGGCGGGTGACGTGCTGGATCGCGCGCGCGAGGCCATCGACGCGTTCAACGAGGCGCAGGTGGGACGGGCGACGCTCATCGCCTCGGCGCACCACCCCGGCTTCGGCGCGTCGGAGGCGCTCTCGTGGCCGGCGCGCGAGGCGACGGACGTGTCGCTCACCCTGCGCGGCGACCGGTGCGCGGAGTTCAACGTCACCGGCACCTGGCGAGGGATCCTGGTGACGCCCAGCGTGGGAGGGCGCTTCGACTTCAGCCTGGTGCTCACGCAGACTGGCACGAACGTCACCGGCACCTCGCGGTCGGTGAACCTGGCCACCAACCAGGTGCACGAAACGCGGCTGTCGGGCGTGTCGCGCGCGAACACGCTGCAGTTCACGCAGAACGCCGTCACCCGCGCGGGCACCGGCTTCTGCCCCCTGATCACCGCCAGCGGTCCCCTGCTGCTGGGGGAAGACGCCACCGTGCTCCACGCCGTCTACAGCCCCGCGCCCGGCCACGCCTGCCCGTCGGGGACCATGCTGCTGCGCCGCGAAGCGTAGCCGCCGGCGGACGGCGGGTCGCCCGGAAGGCGAGGAGAAAGCAGCGAGCCGCGGAGGACGTGTCCTCCGCGGCT
>DATABT010000131.1:0-5265 GCA_036259455.1 Longimicrobium sp.
GGCGCCGCCGGCGGCGGGGCACGGAAGCCTTGACTGTCTGGGTATCCGCGGGTATGGTATACCAAGTCTGTCTAGGTCTAGGCCACGGGAGAACCATGGGCAAATCGAACACGCTGCTCCACGGCGCGCTGGACGCGCTGATCCTGCGGACGCTCACGGGGGAGCCCCGGCACGGCTATGCAATCGCTCGCTGGCTGGAGGCGGAGACGGTCCAGGCGCTGCGGATCGAGGAAGGGTCGCTCTATCCGGCGCTCTACCGGCTCGAGGAGCGAGGGTGGGTCGAAGCGGAGTGGGGCGTCTCGGAGCTGGGGCGCCAGGCCAAGTTCTACCGGCTGACCCCCGAGGGACGGGCCCAGCTGGTGAAGCGGACGCAGGAGTGGGAGGTGTTCGCGGCCGCGGTTTCGCGCGTGCTGCTCGGCCCGGCGCGCCCGGCGGGGGCACTCGGGTGAATGATCCCGCACCGGGAGACCGCGCCATGGCCGCATTCGGCCGCGGCAGGGAGCGGCTGCGCCGCATCCTCGGCGTGGACGCCGGGGAGGAGGTGGAGAGCGAGCTCAGCTTTCACCTCCTGATGCGCAGCCGCGACCTGGAGGCGGCGGGGATGAGCCCGGCCGCCGCGCGGGCAAAGGCGGCGGATGAGTTCGGCGACTACGCGGCGATCGAGCGGGAGTGCAGAAGGATCGCGAAGCGGCGGAACCGCTCCGTGCGCCGCAGGGAATGGCTGGCGGAGCTGCGCCAGGACGTCCGCTTCGGGTTCCGGCAGCTCCGCAGGAGTCCCGGCTTCACGCTGACGACGGTGCTGATGCTGGCGCTGGGGATCGGGGCGAGCACGGCCATCTTCAGCATCGTGAACGGGGTGCTGCTGCGCTCCCTTCCCTTTCCCGAGCCGGACCGGCTGGTCGCCGTCTACCAGGTGAACGCGGAGGGGGCACAGGGACAGTTTTCGCACCCCAACTTCGTGGACGTGAGGGACCGGAGCCGCAGCTTCGCGGCGCTGGCGGAGCACGCGTCGGCCTCGGCGCCGGTGCTCGTGGGCGAGACCGCGGCGCAGGTGCCGGTGGCGTGGGTCTCGGCGGACTTCTTTCCCGCCGTCGGCGTGGGCGCGGCCCTGGGGCGCACCTTTCTGCCGGAGGACTTCGGCACGGGCGAGCCCGTGGCCGTGGTCAGCGACGCCTTCTGGCGCCAGTACCTGGGCGCCAGCCGGGACCTCGCCGCCAGGACGGTGCGGGTGGGCGGCCAGCCGCTGACGGTGGTGGGGGTGCTGCCGCCGGAGATGGACTTTCCCGGCAAGGCGGAGTTGTGGCGGCCGCAGGGTCCCCTGGCGAACGCGACGCGCACCGGGCACAACTGGCAGGTGGTGGGGCGGCTGCGCGCCGGGGTGTCGCCGCGGGCGGCGTCACGCGAGCTGCACGGGATCGCCCGGGGGCTGAAGCGCCGGTACGGCGACGAGACGCTGATGGCGGGCGCGGCGGCGGTTCCGCTTCACGAGGTGATCGTGGGAGGGGCGCGGCCGGCGCTCCTGGTGCTCGTGGCCGCGTCGGCTCTGCTGCTGCTGATCACCTGCGCGAACGTGGTGAACCTGCTGCTCTTGCGCACCGCCGCGCGCCGGCGGGAGCTGGCGGTGCGCCGGGCGCTCGGCGCGGGGCGCGCCCGGCTGGTGCGGCAGTTCGTGGGGGAGTCGCTGGTGCTGGCGCTCGCCGGGGGCGTCCTGGGGACGGCGCTCGCCTTCGTGGGAACGCGCGCGCTCCTGGCGCTGGAGCCCGGCCGGCTGCCCCGCGTGGGCGAGGTCCGCGTGGACTCCGCCGCCCTCCTGTTCGCGCTGGGAGTCTCGGTCGTGGCGGCGGCGGTGATCGGCCTGATCGTGGCGCTGCGGGCCTCCGGCAGCAGCGTGTGGGGGGCGCTGGCCGAGGAATCCCGCGGGCATTCGGGCGGCGTGGCGGGCAACCGCGTGCGCTCCGCGCTGGCCGTGGGCCAGGTCGCCCTGACGCTGGTGCTGCTGGTGGGCGCGGGGCTCCTCGCCCGCTCCTTCCTTCGCCTGATGGAGGTGGACCCGGGATACCGCACCCGGGGCGCGGTGGTCATGGACGTGGTGATCCCCCGGGCCGGAGGCGAGGCGGAGCAGTCGCGCGGCATGCGCTTCCAGGACGAATTGCTCGCGCGGCTGGCGGAGCTCCCCGGGGTCCGGGCCGCCGGGTCGGTGAACGTCCTTCCGCTCGACGACGCGGGAGAGGGGAGCAGCGGCCCCTTCGCGAAGGTCGGCCGCACGGAGGCGGTCCGCGGATTCGAGGACCTGATGCGCCTGCTCAGGGAACCCGGCCGCGCGGGAGAGGCCGAGTATCGCGTGGCCAGCGGCGGCTACTTTCCCGCCATGGGAATCCCCCTGATCCGCGGCCGCCTCTTCGACGAGCGCGACACCCCGGACCGGGTGCACGCGGCGGTGATCAGCCGCTCCCTGGCCGAGCGCGAGTGGCCGGGGCAGGATCCCATCGGGCAGAGGGTCCAGTACGGGGGAATGGACGGCGACCTGCGCCCCTTCGAAATCGTCGGCGTGGTCGGCGACGTGCGCGAGCGGGCGCTGGACGCCCAGCCGCGGCCTACCTTCTACGCCAACGTCCGGCAGCGGCCCTCCGGGGTGAGCGGCCCCCACAACATCGTCCTGTACGGCGGCGATTCGGAAACCGTGAGCACAATGGCGCGCGGAATCCTCCGGGAGATGAACCCCGAAATCCCGGTGCGCTTCGGCACCCTGGAGCAGGTGCTGTCCACCTGGCTTTCGGACCGGCGGTTCAGCCTGCTCCTGCTGGCCCTCTTCGCGGTCGCCGCGCTGATCCTGGCGGTCACCGGCATCTACGGGATCATCGCACACCTGGTGGCGCAGCGGACGCGCGAGATCGGGATCCGGCTGGCGCTGGGCGCACCCGCCGGCGCGGTGCTGGGGATGGTGCTGCGCAGCGGGGTCCTTCTCGCGGCCGCGGGGGTGGCGGTGGGGCTCGTGAGCGCGCTGGCGGCCACCCGCCTGCTCTCCGGGCTGCTCTTCGGGGTCGGCACCCGGGACCCGCTCACCTTCGTCACGGTGCCCCTGCTGCTCCTGGGCGTGGCCGCGCTCGCCAGCTACGTCCCCGCCCGCCGCACCACCCGGGTAGATCCGATCATCGTGATGCGGGCGGAGTAGGCGATCGCAACGACGCAGGCCGTCGTGTGGCCGTGATACCTAGATTATCTAGGCTATTCCTTCTCGTCGCGCCCGGCCCGGCAACAATTCAGTCACCCTTCGGAAGAGGAACTTCCATGAGCCACCTGCCCGTACGCCGACTGCTGATTCTGGCCCTGGCGCTCCCGGGAGCGGCGTGTATCCCCGCGTCCAGTGCAGCGCAGGCGGCTCCGCGGGACCGTGCCCGCGTCCTCCACGTGGTGGATTCCATCGTGGGAGCCGAGATCGCCGCCGGCCGCGCCGCCGGCATGTCGGTGGCGATGTTCCGCGGGCGCGACACGCTCCTTCTCAAGGCGTACGGGCGCGCGAACCTGGAGCTGGATGTGCCCACCCCGCCCGACGCGGTGTACGACATCGGCTCCCAGGCCAAGACGTTCACGGCCGCCGCGGTCATGCGGCTCGCGGAGCAGGGCGAGCTCTCGCTGGACGATCCCGTGGCCAGGCACCTGCCGGGCGTGCTGCCGGCGGAAATCGGCGAAAGGGTGACGGTCCGGCACCTCCTCAACCACACGTCGGGGTTGTGGGAGTACACGCGCCTCCCCGCGTTCATGGAGCTGTGGCAGAGGTCGTATCCCGCGCCTCCGTCCGGTGACACCCTCCTCGCGCTCATCGCCGCGCAACCGCTGGATTTCGAGCCGGGTACGGCGATGGTCTACAACAACAGCGGGTACCATCTCCTCGGGGCCCTGGTCGAGCGCGTGAGCGGAAAGAGCCTGGAGGACTACCTCGCGGACGAGCTGTTTCCCAGGGCCGGCATGCGTCATACCCGGCGATACCGGGCCACGGAGATCATCCCGAACCTGGCGAGCGGCTACGTCACCGGGCCTCGGGGGCTGCGCCCGGGGCATGGCCAGGGCGACCTGTGGTGGAATCGCGGCTCCAGCGGCTACGTGTCCACCGCCGCAGACGTCGGCCGCTGGCTGCAGGCGCTGCACGGCGGACGCATCCTCGGACCCCGGATGTACCAGGCCCTCGTCGCGCCCGCCACGCTCGCGGACGGCACCACGCTGCGCTACGGCAGCGGCGTGCTGCTGCAGACCATGCGCGGCCATCGGGCCATCTCCCACGGGGGCGCGATTCCGTCGGGGTACAACTCGTTCGGCGCCTGGCTGCCGGATGACAGCCTGGCGATCGTGGTCCTGTCGAACACGCTGGGCGCAGCGGACACCGAGGCCATCGTTGCGCGCATCTCCGGGGTTCTGCTGGGAGATCGCCGCCCCTCGCCCACCCCGTTCGAGGGACCGGCCGAGGCATACGCCGGCACCTATCGGTCCGAGGCAACGTACTTCTTCGCGTCGTTCCGGATCGCCACGGACGATGCAGGCGGCCTGACGGTGTCCATCGACGGCGGAGAGCCCATCCCGCTCGCTCAATACGGTGAAGACCGGTTCGCCACGGGGAACGGCTACATGTTCTACCACTTCCTGCGGGAGGGCGGCGTCGTGACGGGCGTTCGCGTCGAACACCCGGTGGGCGTCATGCGGTTCCGAAAGGAGCGTTGATTCCGTGGGTGATCCGGCGCAGCGCGCACCCTGCACCACGAGAGGCGCCCACGCCGCGTCTGTCGTTTCGAAGGAGGCGCCCCCGTGATCCCTGCCGGTGCAGGAAGCCGGGGCGCCGACTGAGAAATCTACTCACCCGTGCTGGTGACCCGTTTTCCCGCTCCGGGTTCCGCGAGGGTTTCTCAACCGAGTCCGCGAATACAACCAGTTTGATTTCCTGAGTCCAACGACGCTTCACGCACCCTGTGTGATGAAAGTCGCTCGCCATGGCTGTCATTTCGAAGGAGGCGCCCGCGTGACCTTTGCCGGTGCAGGGACCCGGGGCGCCGACTGAGAAATCTACTCGCCCGGGCAGGTGCCACGACCCGCTCGACGGACCTCACCCGAATCCCTTTCCATTCGGTTCTTCGTCGATTTTCTTGCAGGTAAACAGACCCGACGCCGCACTGTCATTTCGAAGGAGGCGCCTGCACCGAACTCAGCCCGTGCAGGATTTCCATGGCGCCGACTGAGAAATCTACTCACCCGTGCTGGTGATCCGGCCCACGGCTC
>DATABT010000132.1:0-4602 GCA_036259455.1 Longimicrobium sp.
GCGCTCGTGGTCCGGGGCAGCGTGTCAGGCTTCGGCGACAGCCTGAGAGTCTTTGCCCACCTTTGGGACGTCGAAAGGGGACTGAGGGTCGCGAGCACCGAGACTACCGGCACCGAGCGTGAGCTCCAGGGCGTAGCGGACCGCGTAGCGACACGGCTCCTCGCGGGCTACCTGCGGGAGCACGGAGACGCGTGGGCCGCGGCAGCCGCCCGTACCACCACCTCGCCCGCCGCTCTGAAAGCCTGGCTGGAAGGGGAGGGTCACCTTCGCCGCGGCAGGCATGGCCCCGCGGTCCAGGCTTTCCTGGCCGCCACGCAGGCGGACAGCGGCTTCGCGCTGGCGCACTATCGGCTCGCGGTCGCAGCGGACTGGGCGGGCGAGGGCCCGATGGTCAACACCGCGGCCACGCGGGCGGTGGCCCTCGGGGACAGGCTCGGGCCTCAGGAACGGATCCTGGCCGAGGCGCTCCTCGCCGCGCGACAGGGTCAGTCAGCCGTCGCGGAGCGTCTGTATCGCCAGGCGGCCACCTCCCGGCCGAGCGACGTGGAGGCCTGGCTCGGCCTGGCCGAGGTGCTGTTCCATCGGAACCCCGCCGCCGGGCGATCGATGGAAGAGGCGCGCCCCGCCTTCGAGCAGGTGCTGCGCCTGGACCCCGGGAACTTCCCCTCGCTGGTCCACCTCGCGCGCCTGGCCGTCCTGCGCAGCGACCTGCCCCTGCTCGACCGGCTGACCCGCGCGGCGCTGCACACGGACCCGGACGGCGGTCACCGGGCCGAGATGCTCCTGCTTCGGGCGGTGGCCCTGGGGGACCGGGAGGCCGCAACCGAGGCCTCCGCGCTCGCCGTGAATCCGGTCACCCTGGACGCACTCTGGCGCACCGCGGGGTACACCGGGAACCCGGCGGCGGTGGAGGCGCAGGCGACGCTGCTCCTGCGCGCGACCGGCAGCGCCGAGATGCGTGCGTCGCTCCACCTGCTGCTCGCCCATCTGGCCGCGGCGCAGGGGTGCGCGCAGGGCACGGCGGCCCACGCCGACTCCCTGGCCGCCTTCGCGCCCGTGGCGGGGGCGATGACGCGTGCCCTCTTCCGACTGCCGCCGCACGCGTTCGAACTGCCCGGGGCGGACCTGGCCGCGCCCCCGGCGCCGGGAGGGGCGGTGTACACGGGTCGGATGGAGCCCGACGGACAGAATCCCCTGCGCGAGACCCTCCAGGCTGCCCTTTCACTCCAGGCGGGGGACGCGGGCCCGGCGGCGGGCGCGCTGAAGACCGGGTCGGAGAGGACCGGCGGTGGCTATCACTCCGCTCCCTATGTCCGCGCTTACCTGATCGCGGCGCTCGCCCGCCGCGGCGACACCGGGGCCGCGCTGCGGCACCTGGACCGCGTCGACTCGCTCGCTTCGACCCGCTATTTCTCCTCCTCACCCTACTTCCCCCGCGCGATCTCCCATCTCGCGGCGGCCGACCTCCTGCTGGCCGGAGGGCGGGCCGAGGCGGCGCTGGCGCGGCTGGACGGGATCCACGAGGACCTGGGGTTCGAGGTCGCCTACCGCGCGGCCGTTCACCACCGGAAGTCCCAGCTCCTGCGCGTGCTCGGGGATACGCAGGGCGCCGCGCGCGAGACGGCCGCGGCGCGGCGGATCTGGCTCGGCTGCCGCGGCTGAGCCCCGGATCACGGCAGGTTACGGCAGGTCACGGCGGGGTAACGCAGCCCGGCTAGACTCCGCAACGAGCCCCCGCCACCCCGGCGGGGCCTTCGACCCCCGCGGAGTCCCCCGATGGCGCCGCATCCTGCCGTAACCCGTATACCACCTGCTGGAGGATCGATGAAGCGCACCCTCACTCCCCTTGCCCTCGCGACGCTCGCGTTTGCCGCGGCCTGCTCCGACGCGGCCCAGGCCCCGCTGGCCGCCCCCGGCACCGGCGCCGCGCCCCTGCTTTCCGCCGCGTCCGGCAAGGGCATTCCCGGAGAATACATCGTGGTGCTGAACGACGGCGCCGACGCCCGCTCCGTTGCGGCGGTGGCCGGCGTGAGCCCGAAGCACGTATACACGACTGCGCTGGACGGCTTCAGCGCCACCCTGAACCAGGGGCAGCTGGTCGCGCTGCAGCACAACCCCAACGTGAAGTGGGTTCAGCAGGACCAGGTGGTGGAGGTCAGCACCACCCAGACCAACGCCATCTGGGGGCTGGACCGCATCGACCAGCGCGACCTGCCGCTCAACAGCACGTACACCTACACGCCGACGGGCGCGGGCGTGCGCGCGTACGTCATCGACACCGGCATCTACACCGGCCACACCCAGTTCGGCGGCCGCGCCAGCATTGGCTGGGACGGTATCCTCGACGGCTCCGAGGACTGCAACGGCCACGGCACCCACGTGGCCGGTACGCTGGGCGGCACCACCTACGGCGTAGCCAAGAACGTGACCCTCATCGGGGTGCGCGTGTTCGCCTGCGGCAACACGGGCAGCACCTCCACCGTCATCGCCGGCATCGATTGGACCGCGGCCAACGCCATCAAGCCTGCCGTGGCCAACATGTCGCTGGGCGGCCTGGCCGACCCCTCGACCGACGCGGCGGTGAACGGCCTGATCAACGCCGGCGTGATCGCGGTGGTGGCGGCGGGCAACGACAACCAGCCCGCCTGCAACTACTCGCCCGCCCGCGTGGCCAACGCCATCACGGTGGCCGCCAGCACGTCTTCGGACGGCCGCTGGATCAACAGCAACTACGGCACCTGCGTGGACGTGTTCGCGCCGGGCGTCAACATCTATTCCGCCTGGATCGGCCACCCCTACGGCACCGGCAGCATCAGCGGCACCTCCATGGCAGCGCCGCACGTGGCGGGCGTCGCCGCGATGTACCTGGAGGGCAACACCACCGCCTCGCAGGCCACGGTCGCCAGCGCCATCATCAACTCTGCCACGCCCAACAAGGTGGTGAGCCCCGGCACGGGCTCGCCCAACAAGCTGCTGTACTCGCCGCTCACGGTTCCCGGCGCGGGATCCATCACCTACACGGGCTCGCTCCCCGGCACCAACACCAACTCGTACCAGCCGAGCACCTCCGGCTACACCAGCACGGTGTCGGGCACGCACAAGGCCAACCTCACCGGCACGGGCACGGACTTCGACCTGTACCTGCAGAAGTGGAACGGCTCGTCCTGGGTCAACGTGGCCACGTCGCTGAACTCCACCTCCACGGAGAGCATCACCTACAACGGCACGGCGGGCACCTACCGCTGGCGCGTGTACGCCTACCTGGGCAGCGGCAACTTCACGCTGGTCACCTGGCGCCCGTAAGCTCCGGCTGAGGGGGTTGTATTAAACGCCGCCCGGCGCACCCGCGCCGGGGGGCTTTCGTTCTTCAGAGACTCCGTTCACGCACAGCAGGCACAGGAGCGGTGGCGCGAGAGGAGATCCTGGGCGTGGTTCAACGCGTGCTACGGGAGGGGCCATTCTCGATGCGGCAGCTCGCCGAGGACGCTGGGCTGAGCTAAGGCGTGCTCCGTTCTTGGGCGATGGGGCGTAGGACAGCTACGCCGGAAAACCTCTCGCGCATCGCGGACGGATTCGAGCGCCGAACGGAGCGACTTCACGCCATCATCACGGAATTGCGGCGAATCCGGCCGTATGGCGGAGGAACTGGGTGGTCCATTCGCGGCGACGGGCTTGGGTGCGTGAGCATCGCGGCTGAGCCATCCGGCGCGTGAGTCACCGCCGCGCACCAGGTCGCGACGCGCTTCGGTGAGCGCATGTGCGGCGCGGCCGTGTCGCGCGAGCCGCTGAACGACCAACCTGGGCGCGCGCCACTCCGGTGCGCACCAACTCCGCGGCCCGGCGGCGCCATCACCATTGGTGTGCCTTACTGATGCAGTGCTGGGGCTGGCTGTCCGGCGCCTAACACTATAGGACGCGGCCGCAGGCCTGCACGTACCGGTGACGCTGCGTCGCGCTTGTACCTACCGGTGGATCACGGACAGGCGTGGGTCGGCTGACAAAGCTCCGTTTCACGGAAGCAGGCCCAGAGGCACGAGTAGTCGGTTATGGCGGCGACGACTACCTGGTCCCGTTCGGGATATGTTGGCCCCGTGACGAAAGACGAGACTTCCAGCTGGTCAAGTCGGAGCGTGGGCATGGGTGTGCTCTCCTTTCGGAAGATGATGAAAGCGACAGCTGCAGCAGGAGCCCTGACGAACTAAGACTAAGATTAATGGAAGCCATGGAATACGCACAATACGTCGCAAAAGATGACGCTGCGTTGGAGATGTCCCCCTGGGCTGGAGTACAAATGTCCTCCTTCGGGATGGTGAAGGATGCGGCGGATATCCGACGTCGGCTAGCGGCATTCCCTGCAGCCGGGGGCGGGCCTAACGTAAACATGGATTGCAGGCCGCGCAGCCGGCCCTGCAATCCTGTGTTCAAGGAGCCCGGGACAGGCTCCGGGAGCCGGAAGGGAAACGGTTCTCCGGGAGCGGTCGGCGAGCGGCCAGCGGCGGCTCAGTGGAGGCTCGGCGGATGGCTGGAGTGTGCGGAAGGAGGGTGCGCCGGACGCTCGAAGGCACGGCCGCGCTCTGTTCCGCCGGCGCTGATCACGGCCGC
>DATABT010000133.1:0-6487 GCA_036259455.1 Longimicrobium sp.
CCACTTCCTCAACCTCGGCGACGCCCTCGCGCTCGGAGTCCCCTTCGGCATCTTCGCCGTGCGGGTCGCCAACTTCATCAACGGCGAGCTCTTCGGCCGCGTCACCACCGACGCCGTGCCGTGGGCCATGCGCTTCCCCACCGACCCCGCGGCGCTGGAGCTGTTGGGCGCCCACCGCGCCCGCTCCATGCGCGAGCGCGAGCTCATCATCGAGGACGCCTACGCCTCCGGCCAGTGGGAAGCCGTCCGCGACCAGGTCCCCCTCCGCCACCCCTCGCAGCTCTACGAGGCCCTCGGCGAGGGGCTCCTCGTGGGGCTCGTCCTCTGGGCCGTCTACGCGTGGAACCGCCGCCGCGGCGTGCGCTGGGGCGACGGGGCGTACGGGGGGCTCTTCCTGGCCGGCTATGGGCTCGTCCGCTCCTTCATCGAGCTCTTCCGCCAGCCCGACGTCCAGTTCACCGACGCGGGCGACCCGCTGGGGACGGTGCTGGGGCCGCTGACGATGGGACAGACGCTCTCCCTCCTCATGGTCGTCGCGGGGCTCTTCTTCCTCGTCCGCGGCATCCGCCGGAGCCGGCGCGTCGAGCCCGGCACCGTGGGCGCGGCGCCGGCGAAGGCGTAGGAGGGGCCGGGCGATGGGCGCGGGGCACCACCACCACGGGCACGGCCACGGCCATCACCACCACGGCCACGCCCACGCGGGCGAGCGGAACCGGCGGCGGCTCCTCTTCACGCTGGCGCTGGCGGCCGTCTACATGGTGGCCGAGGTGGTGGGGGGGATCCTCTCCAACTCGCTGGCGCTCCTGGCCGACGCGGGGCACATGCTCTCGGACGTGGGGGCGCTGGCGCTCTCGCTCTTCGCCATGTGGATCGCCCAGAAGCCGGCGACCCCCACCCGCACCTACGGCTACTACCGCACCGAGATCCTGGCCGCCCTCGCCAACGGCGCCACCCTCATCGGGATCTCCCTCTACATCTTCTTCGAGGCCTACCAGCGCCTCCGCGCCCCCGAGCCGGTGGCGGGGCCGCTGATGATGGGAATCGCCGCGGGCGGCCTCCTGGTGAACCTGTCGGGGATCGCGCTGTTGCACGGGGGGAAGGACGAGAGCCTGAACGTCCGCGGGGCGTGGCTCCACCTGATCACCGACGCGCTGGGGAGCGTGGGGGCCATCCTCGGCGGCCTGGCCGTCTGGGCGTTCGGGTGGCTCTGGGCCGACCCGCTGGTGTCGGTGCTGATCGGGCTCCTGGTGATCTACGCCTCGTGGGACCTCCTCAAGCAGAGCGTGGCCGTCCTCCTGGAGGGCGCCCCCGCGCACATCGACGTCGAGGCGGTGCGCGAGGCCATGCTGGAGGTGCGCGGCGTCGAGGCGGTGCACGACCTCCACGTCTGGACCATCACCAGCGGGCTGGAGGCCATGAGCGGCCACGTGGTCGTCGGCGACGAGGTGGAGCGCGGCGAGTGGTGCGCCATCCTCACCGCCCTCCACCGCGTCCTCCACGACCGCTTCGGCCTCGACCACCTCACCATCCAGATCGAGCCCCGCGACTTCAACGAAGTCGGCTGCGTCCCCCTCGCGGGCTGCTGATCCCCGTTCAACAAAAGCAGGTTTCACGCAGAGGCGGCAGGGGAAGCAGAGGGCTCTCTGCTTCCCCTGCTGCTTTTCGGCCGTAAGCCAGGGTTGCCGAGCCAGGCGGGATTTTCCGTCTCAGGGAATGCTGCGGACAGCGGGCGGTACGCCTCGCCCAGCCGTCGGCGTCCGGCTCAGTCCTTATCCGCCACCGTGTGGAATTCGATGGCGGGGGCATGGTTGCGCTGTTGGGTGGATCTTTTTAGGACATTTATAGAAGCGTGTCGAAGTTGGAGGCGTGGGGTAGATCCAGCCGTTTACTTCGGACTGACCTCGCGTGTAAGTTGAACGCGCACCGATATATTCCCCGGTTATGCTAAGGAATACAAGGCTGTGATCGCCCATGAAGAGGGCCTGTTTTCGCCGGGTGACACAGTTCCGCGAGCCCTTGCACCACAATCGTATGACGCATATAATTTTTAATCCTCCCCAGCGATTCCCCAACCCATCCACCGCTCCAGGAGTCCCATGAAGTACACGAGATCCGTTCCCGCCGCCGTTCTCGCTGTGCTGGTCACCGCCGCGTGCGACACGTCCGAGCTGGCCGCCCCCGGAGCGGGCGGCGTGACGCCCGGCCTGGCCGCCGCCCCGCAGGCGCAGATCCGGACGCAGGACGACGAGCACGCGCGCGTGGCACGGGCGGAAGTCCCCGGCTTCGCCGGCTTCTACCTCAAGGAAGACGGCACCCCCGTGGTGCGCCTGGTCGACGCCTCGCAGCGCGGCGCCGCGCAGCGCTACCTGGCGCAGGAGTTCGTCCGCGCCCGCCGCGGACGCCACGCCGGCGCGCCCACGGAGCCCGTCTTCGTGAACGCGGCCTACGACTTCGCCCAGCTGAAGGGGTGGGCCGAGCAGGTGGAAGGGCTGCTGACGCGCAGCGACGTGTACCTGGTGGACGTGGACGAGGTGAACAACCGCGTGCACGTGGGCGTGGCGGACCACACGGCCGCCGGCGCCGTGCGGTCGGAAGCGGCGCGGATGGGGATCCCGGCGGCCGCGCTCTTCGTGCAGACGCAGCCGAAGCCCGAGGGGCGCGCCACGCTCCGTGACCGCCTCACGACCATCGTGGGCGGGACCCAGATCGCGTTCAGCAACTACGTGTGCACCCTGGGCTTCAACGCGCGCCGGGTCTCGACCGGGGCGAACATCTACGTCACCAACTCGCACTGCACCCGGAGGCAGTACTCCAACGACGGGATCGCCATCTACCAGCCCACCCGGGTGGCGTCGAACCAGATCGGCGCCGAGATCGCGGACCGCGGGCTGTACGCCTGCGTCAGCGGCGTGGCTTCGTGCCGCCAGGCCGACGCCGCCTACATCAGCAACAACGGCACGCGCGGCGTGGGCCAGGGCGGGATCGCGCGCACCGCGCTCGCGACGTTCGCCAACGCCGGGATCACCACCATCGGCGAGTTCGACATCGTGGCCCGCTACACCGGCACCCTCCCGGTGGGCACCATCCTGGAAAAGACGGGGCGCACCAGCGGCTCCACCTACGGCCAGGTCACCCAGTCGTGCGTGACCATCGGCTCGCTGCGCTGCCAGGACGTCTCCCGCGTGTGGTCGGAGGGCGGCGACAGCGGCTCGCCGATGTACGTCAACGTCGGCGGGAACGGTGTGGCGCTCTACGGGATCCTGTGGGGCGGTCCGTCCACCGACTGGACCACCACCTACTCGAGCCGCCTCGCCGGGATCGAGGCCGACCTGGGCGCGCTGACCAACCTGTGCCGCCCCGGCTACGGCTGCTGAGCGGGGCCGGCCCCTGGCGGGCGTGATCGCGGTCCGGTAGACGAACCAGGCCTCGCGGAGTACGCGGAGGACGCGGAGAAGAAGGCTTCTCCGCGTCCTCCGCATTTTCGTGTCGCCGGTGGATCGTGAGCAGGCTCGATTCTCTCTCTCTCCCGTAGCTTCTTTCCCGGGGGAGGCAAAGAGCCGGTGACCGGCCTCACCCGGGTGACTGACACTGCACGGAGGAATACGGACATGCGCGGAACTGTTCTCTACGGCCCGGGCGACGTGCGCTTCGAGGAGCGCCCCGACCCCACGATCCAGGCGCCGACCGACGCGATCATCCGCCTCTCGGCCAGCTGCATCTGCGGCTCCGACCTGTGGCCCTGGCGCGGCGCGCAGCCCGTGGAGGGGCCCACGCCGATGGGCCACGAGTACTGCGGCATCGTCGAGGAGGTGGGGAGCGAGGTGCGCTCGGTGAAGAAGGGGCAGTTCGTCATCGGCTCGTTCTTCTTCTCCGACAACACCTGCCCGCACTGCCGCCACGGCTACCAGCCGTCGTGCGTGCAGGGCGAGGGCGTGCTCGGCGCGCAGGCGCCCCTCCTGCGCGTCAAGCTGGCGGACGGCACCCTGGTGGCGACGCCGGAGGTCCCGTCCGCGGAGATGATCCCGAGCCTCCTCGCCATCTCCGACGTGCTGGGCACCGGCTGGTTCGCGGCCGACGCGGCGAACGTGAAGCCGGGCTCGACCGTCGTGGTGGTCGGCGACGGCGCGGTGGGGCTCCTGGGGGTGCTCTCCGCGAAGCAGAGGGGGGCCGAGCGCATCATCGCCATGAGCCGGCACGAGGCGCGGCAGCGGCTCGCGCGCGAGTTCGGCGCGACGGACATCGTCACCGAGCGCGGCGACGACGGCGTGGCGCGGATTCAGGAGCTCACGAACGACGTCGGCGCGGACTCGGTGCTGGAGTGCGTCGGGACGCAGGAAGCGATGTGGCAGGCCATCCGCGCGACGCGTCCGGGCGGGTCGGTGGGCTACGTCGGCGTGCCGCACGGCGTGTCGCTCGACGGGTGGGATCTGTTCTTCACGCACGTCCGGCTCCACGGCGGCCCCGCGCCGGTGCGCCGCTACATGCCGGAGCTGATCGACCTGGTGCTGCGCGGCACGATCCACCCCGGCAAGGTCTTCGACCAGACGCTCCCGCTGGAGCAGGTAGCCGACGGCTACCGCGCCATGGACGAGCGCCGCGCAATCAAGACCCTACTGGTTCCGTAAACCCGGTGAAGGACGGGCGCCCAATGCCGGAAACAGAACGACCGCAGCCATGGCGCTTGGGCTGCGGTCGTTCTGATTGTAGAAATTCGCCACGGCTGCGGTCGCCCTCTCGATCATACGCGAGCCGACGTATCACCTCGACCGCACCGCGCTTGTAGACGGTCAAGTACACCAGCTCGCCCTTCGAATCGCGCACCTCCCACCAGCAGTCGCGCGTGCGCTTGACGACGGTAGACGCGGGCTGCGCGACAGTGCGAGTGCGTTGTCCTGCTGACTTTTGGCCGCAACGCCACGTTACGCTTTCGGGCGCGGCTCCAGCCCATCTAAGATGGTTTCTCGCACTTCTGCGACTATTCGGTGACTGCTGCGGTGCGTTCGTCCCAAGGTAACGAAGGCAGATGCCGCAAGCGCCGTAAGTACTACGACTGCCACATACATTGCGCTAATATCCACAGACGATTCGAGAGAGTACCAGACTAAGAGCACCCAAAATCCTGTAACGTACAAGCTGATAATCTGGTTGATCTTCGACACAGAGAACGGATGGGGACCTGTTAGATGAGTGCCGAGTTTCTGATACCATTTGCCAGCAGGAGCGCGGCGAATTACGACCTTGTACAGTGGACCAGCGACAGAATCCTCCAGTAAATCCACATGGTTTTCCCAGTTCTCCTGCCAATACTTGCTGCCACGGTTGACACAGTACCACGCGAATGAGAACAGAAATCCTAGACAGCTCACAAAGACCGAGAAGTCATTCTTCTCCGTCCCAGGAAGCGTACGGACTGCCCCGTATGCCACAAGAGCAGCGCCAATGAAGGTCCAGAAGTAAGTCGCGCGGGTCCAATACAATGCAATCTCGAACTTCCGGATGTCGAGTGCGTGGCCTAGAGCGATCTGGCGCTTGCCATCGTCGATTGTCCCCGTGAACAGCGCCTCGTATCTCTCGCGCGGCGTAAGATCAGACATGGGCTTCACCCTTCTGTGGTGGAACGTAACTACTGTCTAAGTAGATCGATGCTGATAAGCGCGCAGGCTCTCGACGCAGTCGGCTCGGCGCAGCAGGTTCCTGGCCGTCCCAGGGCGAGATACACGCAGCCGCCGCGGCGGACCTCCCTCCCGCAGCGCGCCCAGGATGGCGGGAAAGATCTCGGCTTCGTTCTTGAGCAGCCGGGCGCTGCCGCCCTTCGCCAGCGGGGCGTTGATGATCCCCGAGATGCCGAGCAGGAACGCCTGCGATCCCACGTCGGGCGCATCCGCCGCCCACGTCCGGGCCGGGTGGCGGCCCAGGGACGAGAACAGCGTGAGGGCGGTCCCGCCGGCGGCGACGGCGCCCACGGCGGCCAGGGACAGCAGCCACCACGGATAGGCCGTCCGCTCCTCCGCCCCGCGCCGGTCCGCCTCGCGCGAGGGCGCCCTTTCGCCCCGCCCCCGCCGAACGACGACGGATGATCCTCGTCCGTCCTCCCGCACGCGCCACCTCTGGAAAGTCCGTTTTCATCCGCCGGCCTGGTGCGAGCAAACCCAGGGCCGCGCGGTCCGCACGCGCTGGCGCTTCGCCGCATGGGGACCTCTGCCTTTTCTGGACGCCCCGGACAAAGCTCATATAAAGCCTAAACATCCGTTGACATACTTCCGGACGTCTTGTATAGATCCATGGCCGCGGCAACCCGGCCGCGGAAGAGCGGGGCGGTTCGTCCGCCGCTCCGCCGTCGGAGAAACCCAGGTAGACGGGGGAAAGCCGATGCGTGCTGGAATGCGAGACGTGGTGCGGGGCGCGTGCCCCATCGTGCTGCTGGCGGCCATGGCGGCCTGCGACGATCTGCCGTCCGATCCTGTTCGGCCGTCGCAGGAGGCGTGGG
>DATABT010000134.1:0-7224 GCA_036259455.1 Longimicrobium sp.
GCTTCCCGACTCGCTGCCGGCGCTCGCCATCCCCACGCTCGACGCGGCGCGGCGGGGGCCGGGGGCAGGCGGACCGCTCGCGGGCGCCGCGCTGCGTGCGATGGCTGCGGCGTGCGGGGGCGATGCCGGCACGCTGCGCGCGGAAGCCGCTCGCATCGCCCGGGGGGGAGATTCCGCCACCGCCGCGCTTCTTGCCGCGCACGCCGCGCTGGCGGCCGGCGAGCCGGTGAACCTTGAGCGGCTGGCGGCCCGGCACGCCGGCGGGCTTCCCGAGGCGCACGCCCGATGGGTGGCCGCCGAGCTGGCCCGGCGGGACGGCCTGCACCAGGAGGCCTACCGCCTGTACGCCTCCATCCCGGTGGACCTGGAGTACGCGAATTTCCCGTACTACGCCCCGGCGGAGCTGCGCATGGGCGAGCTGGCCGAGGGGCTGGGGAACACCGAAGCGGCCGCGCGCCATTACCGGCGGTTCGTCCAGGCCTGGAAGGACGCCGAGCCTGCATTGCGCCCGCGCGTGGAACACGCCCGCCGCCGCCTGGCCGTGCTCGACCGCCGCTGAGATCCGCGGGTGCGCGATGGCGTCGGGCCCATGCGGCGCCGCGTGAGCCGCGATCATCACCCCGTGGCGCGCCGGGTGGATCTCCGCTCACGAAATGCGGCGGCGCGGGCACCTTTTCCCCATTCGCCGGATGGAGCCGTCGACGGATGGCGCGGCGGCTTGCCCTGTGCGAGCGGGGCCGTGGTTGCGACAGCGCAACCGCGACCCCGCTTCTTCGCATCCATCCGCCCGCGGCCGGCTCATCGCGCCTGCCCGATATGAGCTGCACCAGGTAGCCGATGCGCGCCCTGAGCACCGGCGAGGTCCGCCCCGGCTGGGGATGGTAGAGGGAGTAGCAGCCCTGCCGTGCATCCCCATCACGCGGGGGGCGCACGAGGGCGCGGAGGGCTACGCTCCGGTGGTCACCTCTTCGTAGGCCACGCTGATGGGGTCGCGCGCGCCCGCCTGCCCGAACGGGCCCCACGCCTCGAACCCGGCAAGTGGTGCGCGCATCGCGAGGATCTCTTCGCGCGACCGGCCCGCCGCGACGTGCCGCTCGACGAACGCCAGCACGGCGCCCAGGTAGTCCCGGAACTGCAGCAGCTCGGCCGAGCTCCCGGTGACGGGGAGCCCTTCCCCTGCATGCCCGAAGATGTAGATGGTGTCGGGCGCGTGCGCGTTCACGACCTGCTCGATGATCCGCGTCCAGTTGCGCATGGAGGCGCCGGCCGCGCGGTCCACCACCGGGTGGCGCCGGTGGAAGGCGAGGTCGCCCATGTGCACCACGTTGGCGCGCTCGAAGGTGATGACCGCGTCACCGCTCGTATGCCCGCGCCCGTGGTGGCTCGCGACGATGCGCTCGTCACCGGCGTCGGCGGACCAGCTGTGCGTGAAGGTCGTGTCCGGGTAGAGCGGCGCCGGAGCAGGCGGCGTCTGCTGCTGCGGGGACGGCTGTTGCGGGGGCTGCTGCCGCCCTTGCTGCGCCTGCTGGGGCGGCTGCGGCGCGCGCCGCATGTGCTGGTCTGCCATCCCGTGTGCCACGACGCGACGCGCGACACCGCGAAAGACGCCGTTGCCGGACGTGTGGTCCCCGTGATGGTGCGTGTTGAGCAGCACGTCGACACCTCGGCTGCCCGACCGCTCCTGCAGTCCCGCGAGCAGCGCCTGCGCCTCCGCGGGGAACTGCGTGTCCACCACGGCGACGCCGCCGGGATTCACGAGCCAGCCCACGGTGCCGCCGCGCATGGTGAACGTGCCCACGTTGCGGCGGATTGGCGTGAACACCGGCTGCGCCGTCTGCACGGGCCGGGACGCGAGCGCGTGGAGCGGCCGCCCGAGGATGGCGCCGACCGTCATGGCGGCGGAGGTAGCGAGGAAGTCGCGGCGGCTGGGAGACATCGGCCATTCCTGGGTTCATTGGTTCGCGGATCGCGTGGGCGGCCGCAAGTGTCCAGTCCGGTGAGCCGCTCCCGCGGCCCGGCCATCACAAACGGGTTGCTGCGGGATCCGCGCCCGGGTCACGGAGCTTCCCAGGCGTCCTCAAGATTGGCGGGCGTCTTCGTGTCGAACACGTAGGAACGGGCGAACGAGGTGACCTTTCCATCGAGCACGACCTCACCGATCGAGAGGAAATTGGTGTTGGTGAAGACTTCGGTAACCAGCTCCCGGGGCGTACCGACGAACGAATGCGTCTTCTGTCCCGTCTTAACAGCCCGGTAGATCGCGGCGACGATCCCGGACGCCATGAAGATTTTCAGGAAGACGACCGACGCCGAAGCCCCACGCGTGGTCGTGGACACGGTCGAGAGCTCGATCCCGAGCGCGCCGAAGACGTCGAGCGTGAGGGTATCCAGGAACGTTTCCGCCATGAAGAGTGACCACGCCAGCCGGGGCATGGGAGAGGGGTGGAAACCGTCCGCGAACCAGTAGTGCGGAGAGCCCATCATGAAACCGATCACCGCGAAGGAGGCTATCCCCGCGGCTGTAAACATGGCGATGGTGCTGAGGTGCGCGTTGATCTTGACCAGCCTCCGCGCGTTTGGGTCGGCCTGGGCGTGAGGGTCGTAAACCTCGAGCTGAGTCTGGGCCATCGCGTCGGAGAATCCAGTCCCCATCATCCCCTGATTGAACAGAGTGGACAGGGTGAGGACCGCGAGGATCACGGAGGCCCAGAATGCAAGGCCTGTGCTGATCAGCTCCAGCAGGAACAGGACGGCGTACGCCGCGCCGGGCATCAACGCGCACAAGTAGAAGATGTACGACATTGTCCGGACGGTGCCGCTCGACGCGGATGGAATGATCTGCCACGTGTAGCGTACGTCGGCCTCATACAGGTGGAACAGGTCCAGCACGTGTTTGCGAAACCGGCTGTGATAGGCCGCGGCCAGCGTGTTCATGACGGTCGCGGCCTCCTTCGCGCGCTCGATCTCCGCATCGCCCCGGAGCCTCACGATCCCACTCGACATAGGGAGGAACGTGACCGGCAGGGAGCGTAGCGCCATGTAGAGAAGCCGCCCCAGGCCTCGTGGTGTGCTCCGGTTGGAGAGAAGCACCTCCAAGTAGCCGATGCCGCGCCCTCGCACCTCCACGGTGGCGCCGTCCAGCTGGTGGACTTCAATGCGGTTTACCAGCCGTCCGTCCTCGATGAAGCCGCGGAGCTGCCCCGCGTCCAGCTGGGAGAAGAACCGGTTGATCCATGCGGGAAGGCCGGTCGAGCAGACGACCGACTCCGGAGTAACTTCGACGCGCACGCCGCCGAAGTTGAAAACCTGATCTTTCATGTGAATCCCGTGAGGGCGCTCCGCCAGACTGCGGTGCGCAAGCCGGATGCACGCGCTCGATCAGGCTCATGCGCGTGCGGAGTTGGGCGATCATTGTCGGCGCATGCACGCGCGACAAGGTCACGGCACAGCGCGGCGCAGTGCAGGTGCAGCCGCGACCCCGCATTCTGTGAGATCCATCCGCCCCCGGCCGGCTCATCGCGCCTGCCGGAGCCGGCGGAGGTAGTCGAGATGCGCGCGGAGGCCGGGGCAGGCCTGCCGCCGCTGGGGCATAGAACGCGTAATGGCCCGGAAACGGCGGGCAGTACTCCTCCGGCACGGCGACCCCCTCGCCGCGGTCCAGGTACGGCTGCACTCGTCTCCCATCCCGATGGCCCGCCCGGGCCCGCCGTCACCAGCCGCATCATCACAGGGAGGAGTCGCTGGCCACGACCCCGGCCGGAACCGCGACGGAGAAGTCGCCGCCGCGGGGCTCGGTGAATTCCCAGCGGTAGCCGGAGCAGCCAGACCCGGCCGCCAGATGATGCACGCGAGCCCCGCGAGGTCGCTGCTTCGCCACGGCTGCGCACGTGGGGAACCCCGGTCACGCGGCGGCGAGCCGGCGTACGCCCCGACCGCACCGCGCTCGTTGGCCCGTCCCGCACACCAGCTCGCCCGCAGCATCGCGCAGTTCTCACCAGCAATCGCCCGCGGTTGACGACGGTATGCGCAGGACAGCGCGGCGGGTGCGAGCGCGCTGTCCTGCTGCCTGGCTGCATCGTGCGTACAAAGACGGCATAGACCTGGAGCGGTGGCAGGACTGGCGAAAGCCCACATCGATCCACGCCTGCTCCTGCCGGGAGCCGCGTGGAGCCGGGGCATCGGAGTGGGCGGCGCGCGGGATCCGGGAGCAAATTCTGTGAACGTCTTCAGGCCCACGCTTTGCGCGAGATTAAGAGGAACAAACGGCAGCTGCACCGGCCAAGCCGCCCCTGGCCATCGTACCGGGAACGACGCCGTCCCTGGTCTCGCTCAGGTAGCCCCTCGGCGATGCTGCTCGTGTCCCTCTCCTTTCATGGAGGTCTCCCGATGCGCTCCCTCCGCTTCAGAACCGGCAGCCGGTGCACCACGTCCACCCCCCGCTGCGCGGGGCTCACACGCCGGCTCGGGATTCTGGCATTCACCGCTGCCTCCATCAGCGCGTGCGCGGACGTAACGGATCCGGTCGCCACGGACCGGGAGCCGAAGGCCGCGGTTCCGGCCGGCCCGTCCATGTCACTCGCCCAGAGCTTGAGCGGCTGCAACGGCGCGGCCCCGCTGCGAACCATCCAGGCAAACCCCTCCAACTACCGGTCGCTGATCGCGGGGCTGATCCCGGGCGACCGGCTCCTGCTCGCCGCCGGCACCTACGGCCATCTCCCCCTTCACAACAAGCACGGCGAGCCGGGCAAGTGCATCATCATCGAGGGTCCCGCCAGCGGCTCGCCCGCCCTGTTCATGGGAAGCGACAGCTGGAACATCATAAGCCTCAAGGACGCGAGCTACATCGCCCTGCGCAACCTGTCGCTCGACGGCCTGAGCAAGGGAGGTAACGGGGTCAAGGCCGAGGCGACCGCTGTGTCCGTTCACCACATCCTGATCGAAGGCTTGAGCTTCAAGAACTTCAACGGCACCCAGGGCGTGGCCATCAGCACCAAGGCCCCGGCCTGGAACTGGGTCGTTCGCGGCACCACGATCACCAGCACGTACACGGGGATGTACTTCGGCAACTCCGACGGCCAGGACGAGACGGCCAACTTCCTGATCGAACACAACCTCGTGCACGGCACGCTGGGCTACAACATCCAGTTCAAGCACCAGCTCGGCCGCAGCACGTCCCTCGGCATGCCGTCCACGGGCACGACGATCATCCGCCACAACACGTTCAGCAAGGAAACGGGTTCGATCTCCGGTTCCGACGCCCGGCCGAACCTGCTCGTGGGCCACTGGCCGCTTTCGGGCGCGGGCTCATCGGACATCTACCAGATCTACGGGAACGTCTTTTATCAGAATCCCACCGAGGCGCTGTTCCAGGGGGAAGGGAACCTCGCCTTGCACGATAACCTGCTGGTGAATCGCGCGGGCGCGGCGGTGCGCATTCAGGCGCAGAACAGCGTGCCCCGGCGCGTCGAGATCTTCAACAACACGGTGGTCGCCAGCGGCACCGGCATTTCGATCACGGGCGCGGACGCCGCCTATACGCAGCGCGTGGTGGGCAACGCCGTCTTCGCCGGCACGCCCCTGACGGGTGGACAGCAGAGCAACAACGTTACGGGCACCTACGCCGCGGCCTCGACCTATCTGAACAACCCCATGGCGGCGCTGGGGTCGGGGCTGGACCTGTATCCCAAGACCGGCCAGCTCCAGGGCACCGCGATCGACTACTCCGTCTTTGGCACCCTGGAAGACCGCGACCGTGACTTCAACGGGACGGCGCGGGTGGCGACGTATCGCGGCGCGTACTCGGGGGCCGGCACGAACCCCGGATGGACGCCGGCGCTGGCCATCAAGCCGGCGACGGCCACGGGCAACCCGCCGCCGGGGGGCGTGCTGCAGAACGGTGTCGCGGTGTCGGGGCTCTCGGGCGCGACCGGCAGCCAGCAGTCCTGGACGATCTCGGTGCCGCAGGGCGCGAGCAACCTGCAGTTCCAGACCTCCGGCGGAACCGGCGACGTGGACCTGTACGTGCGGTTCGGCTCGGCGCCGACCACCACGACCTACGACTGCCGTCCGTTCCTGGGTGACAACAACGAGACCTGCTCGTTCGCGTGGCCGGCGGCCGGCACCTGGCACGTGCTGCTGGTCGGCGACGACCCGTACTCGGGGGTGACCCTGGTAGGGAGCTACCAGACGGGCTCGCCCACGCTGCAGAACGGCGTTCCGGTGCAGGGGCTCTCGGGCGCGGCCGGCACCCAGCGGGGGTGGACGATGAGCGTGCCGTCGGGCGCCTCCAACCTGCAGGTCCAGAACTCGGGCGGCACCGGCGACGCCGACCTGTACGTGCGGTTCGGCTCGCCGCCCACCACCACGACCTACGACTGCCGGCCTTTCCAGGGCGACAACAACGAGACCTGCTCGTTCGCCTCGCCGGCGGCGGGCACCTGGTACGTGCTGCTGGTCGCCGACGACCCGTACTCGGGCGCGACGCTCGCCGGCAGCTACCAGACGGCCTCCACCGGGCCCGCCACGCTGCAGAACGGCGTTCCGGTCTCGGGGCTCTCGGGCGCGACCGGCAGCCAGCAGTTCTGGACCCTCACCGTGCCGGCGGGCGCGACCAACCTGCAGTTCCAGACCTCCGGCGGCAGCGGCGACGCGGACCTGTACGTGCGCCACGGCTCCGCGCCGACCACCAGCACGTACGACTGCGCGGGGGTCACGAGCGACAACAACGAGACCTGCTCCTTCGCGTCTCCGGCGGCGGGCACGTGGCAGGTGATGGTGTACGGCTACGGCGCGTACTCGGGCGCCACGCTCGTCGGCAGCTACCAGACCTGCAACTCCATCCCGGACGCGGAGCCGAACGACAGCCGGGCCGCGGCGCAGGTGATCTCGGGGAGCTGCAACCAGGTTTCGGGGACGTTCCTGAACGACGCGACGACGCAGAAGAACGACTACTTCCGGGTGAGCGTTCCGGCGGGCAAGACGGTGACGGCGCTGCTCAACGGCCTGTCGGTGGACTACGACCTCTACCTGTACGATGCGGCGGGAACCGAGGTGGGACGCTCGGAGAACGGCGGCACGAGCGCGGACCAGCTGACCTACAGCAACGGGAACGCCTCGGCGGTCGACATCTACATCCTCGTCTGGCGCTACTCGTCCACGCGCACGACCTACCAGTTGAAGGTCAGCTACTGACCCGGACGCGCCCGCCCCTCCGACGAGGGGCGG
>DATABT010000135.1:0-3824 GCA_036259455.1 Longimicrobium sp.
CACCCGCGCCGGGTGCTCCGCCGTTTGATCGACCCGCGTTCCGATTTCGGCGCGGCTACGCCGTCCGCGCCTTTCGTCCGCGCGGCCTGGACGCGGGGAGCGGCGCCGGCACCTGCTCCGGCGTCACGTGCAGCAGCGGCGCGAGGAAGTGGCCGGTGTGGCTGCGCGGGCTGCGCGCGACCTCCTCCGGGGGGCCGGCGGCCACGATCTCGCCCCCCCTGGGCCCGCCCTCCGGCCCCAGGTCGATGATCCAGTCCGCCGTCTTGATCACGTCCACGTTGTGCTCGATCACCAGCACCGTGTTCCCGCGGTCCACCAGGCGGTGCAGCACCTCCAGCAGCATCCGCACGTCCTCGAAGTGCAGCCCCGTGGTCGGCTCGTCCAGGATGTAGAAGGTCTGCCCCGTGGCGATCTTGGAAAGCTCCGACGCCAGCTTCACGCGCTGCGCCTCGCCGCCGGAGAGCGTGGTGGCGCTCTGGCCCAGGTGGATGTAGCCCAGGCCCACGTCGGACAGCGTCTGCAGCTGTCGCTTGAGGCGCGGCACGGCGTCGAACACCTCGCACGCCTCGTCCACCGTAAGGTCCAGCACGTCGGCGATGGAGTGGCCCTTGTAGAACACTTCCAGCGTCTCGCGATTGTAGCGCCGGCCGCGGCACACCTCGCACGGCACGTACACGTCGGGCAGAAAGTGCATCTCGATCTTCACCAGGCCGTCGCCCTGGCACGCCTCGCACCGCCCGCCCTTGACGTTGAACGAGAAGCGCCCGGGCGTGTAGCCGCGCATCTTGCTCTCCGGCAGCTCGGCGAACAGCTCGCGGATGACGGTGAACAGCCCCGTGTACGTGGCGGGATTGGACCGGGGCGTGCGGCCGATGGGGGACTGGTCGATGTCCACCACCTTGTCCAGCAGCTCCATCCCCGTGATGCGGTCGTGCTGGCCGGGGACGGTCTTGGCGCGGTAGAACTTGCGCCCCAGCGCGCTCCACAGGATGTCGTTGATGAGCGTCGACTTGCCCGATCCCGAAACCCCCGTCACCGCCACGAAGCAGCCGAGCGGCACCTTGACGTCCAGGTTGCGCAGGTTGTGCTCGCGCGCGCCGTGGATCATCAGCTCGCGGCCCTGGACGGGAACGCGGCGCACGGCGGGGATCGCGATCTCCCGTTCGCCGCGCAGGTAGGCGCCCGTCAGCGACTCGGGCGTGGCGATCACGTCGTTTACCGTCCCCCTGGCGATCACGCGGCCGCCGTGGCGCCCGGCGCGCGGGCCCAGGTCCAGCACGTAGTCCGCCGCGCGGATGGTGTCCTCGTCGTGCTCCACCACCAGCACCGTGTTTCCCAGGTCGCGCAACGCCTTCAGCGTCTCCAGCAGCCGCTGGTTGTCGCGCTGGTGCAGGCCGATGCTGGGCTCGTCCAGGATGTACAGCACGCCCACCAGCCGCGAGCCGATCTGCGTGGCCAGGCGAATGCGCTGCGCCTCGCCGCCGCTGAGCGTTTCCGCGCTGCGGCCGAGGGTGAGGTACTCCAGTCCCACGTTCACCAGGAACGAAAGCCGCTCGCGCACCTCCTTGAGGATGGGCCCGGCGATGTCGCGGGAGATGTGCGGCAGCGTGTCGACGATGCCGAAGAACTCCAGCGCCTCCGCCACCGGCATCGCCACCACGTCGCCAATCGACCGTCCCCCGACCGTCACGGCCAGGCTCTCCGGCCGCAGCCGCGTGCCGTTGCACACGCCGCAGGGGAGCGTGCTCATGTACTCCTCCAGCATCTCGCGCACGCTGTCGCTGCTGCTCTCGCGGTAGCGCTGCTCCACGTCGCGGATGATGCCGGACCACTTCACCTTCCTCTGCCCCTTCGCCCCGCCCTTGCCGTTGCCGGACCTGCCGTCCACGCCGTACATCAGCACGGAGCGGATGTCGTCCGCCAGGTCCTGCCACGGCATGTTGAGGTCGAAGCCCAGCGCGTCCGCCAGCCCCTCGAGGATGGTCCCGCGCAGGTGGCCGCGCGGCACCCCCCAGGGAAGGACGACGCCCTCCAGGATGGAGAGCGACACGTCCGCCAGCACCAGCTCCGGGTTCGGCTCCTTGCGCGTCCCCAGGCCGCCGCACGCGGGGCAGGCGCCGTAGGGTGAGTTGAAGGAGAACTGCCGCGGCTCCAGCTCGGGGATGTTGATGCCGCACTCCGCGCAGGCGTAGTGCTCGCTGAACAGCTCCGGCGCCGGATCCACCGCGTCCGGCGTGTGGGCCACGACCTGCACCACGCCGTCCGCGTTGCGCAGGGCGGTCTCTACCGAGTCGGCGATGCGCGAGCGGTTGTCGCCCTCAACGGAGACTTTCCGTTCCACGAAGATGCTGATGTCGTGGTTGGCGCGGCGGGCGAGGGCCGGCGGCTCCTCCAGCCGGTGCACGGCGCCGTCGGTGCGGGCGTGGGTGAATCCCTTGCGCCGCATCTCCTCGAACAGGTCGCGGAACTCGCCCTTGCGGCCGCGGACCACGGGCGCCAGCACCTCCAGCCAGGTGCCGGCGGGGAGAGCCATCAGCCGCTCCACGATCTGCGTGGCGCTCTGCCGCTCCACCGGCTTTCCGCAGCTGGGGCAGTGCGGGGTGCCGGCGCGGGCCCAGAGCAGGCGCAGGTAGTCGTAGACCTCGGTGACGGTGCCGACGGTGGATCGGGGATTCCGTCCGGCCGTCTTCTGTTCGATGGAGATGGCGGGGGACAGGCCCTCGATGGAGTCGACGTCGGGCTTTTCCATCATCCCCAGGAACTGCCGGGCGTACGCGGAGAGCGACTCCACGTAGCGCCGCTGCCCCTCGGCGTAGATGGTGTCGAAGGCCAGCGACGACTTGCCGCTCCCGCTCAGCCCCGTGATGACGGTAAGCCGGTCGCGCGGGATCTCGACGTCGACGTTCTGCAGGTTGTGCTCGCGGGCACCGCGGACGATCAGGTTCTCTTCAGCCATCCCGAAAAGTTACCGCAGATTGCCCCATGATTCAACTCTCGCACGGCGCGCTCCGACAAGCCGTCCCCGCCGTGGCGCACCGGGAGCGCCGCCGCCCCGTTTTCCGCCGCGGGATGCCCCCGGCTCAGCCGCGGGTCCGGCCACCCGGAGCCGTAGCCGGTCCGCGACGGCGACCGGCGGAGAGGCTGCACCTCCCGGGAAGCCCGCCTCCCGGAAACCGGCATCGCGGGGTGGATGCGGCTGCGACGGCCGATCGCGAACCGGATGGTACCGGCAGAATGCACGCGTCCCCTGGTAGAAAGGCTGCTGCCGGCGAGGGGACCGGATCCGAATTTTCCGGGAGAGGCAGGATGCCGGCGGCACGGCACGGAGTCCGCCGGGGCACATCATCCACCCGATCGCGATCTTGAAGAGGTGGCGCCGGCCGGACGACAGCGACCGGAGCGGATGGCCGGCCGCGATCCGGGAGAACTCCGGCCGGCGGTCGTATCCCGCGTCCAGCAGGATGGAGGGCGCTCCGCGTTCAGAGGCGCGGAATAGAAGAAGACGGCGTGAAACAGGCCGCCCGGGGGAGAAGGCGACCGCTCTCGGCGCCGCCGCGCCGCCGGGTGCCATCCCGGTGCAGCATCCGTTCCTTCCCGGCTTTGACGATCCGCCCGCCTGCGGAACGTGGAGGCGCGGAGTGCGCGGCCCTTCCGGGAGCACGGGTCGCGCCGAGTCGGCGCGCATGCCGCTCGTCACAAAACACCTGGTTACGGTCAGAAGCCGGTGAGATGGTGCGTTGCCTTCATGAACAGGGCGCCGGGCACACTCGCCCCTGCTAAAAATTTAGCCGTCTCCCGAAAGGACGACCCGGCCGCGAGGCCGG
>DATABT010000136.1:0-7337 GCA_036259455.1 Longimicrobium sp.
ACGACGGATGCCTCCCCCTCTCCGCGAGGAACCAGCGGGGGGAGGGCCCTCCGCCCGCGCCCGGAACACGAAGGGGTCTGACGATTGGATAGAGCAAAGATGAAGCAGGGTTCCACCGTGCGGCGGCTGGCGCTGGGCGCCGCCGCCGCGCTGGTTTTCGCGATGCCGCTGCGGGCGCAGGATGCCGGCCGGCTGACCGTTGAGGTGCGCGCGGAGGGCGATCCCGTCGAGGAGGCGTCCGTGCGCGCGAACGGGCTCGCGCGGCAAACGGGGAGGGACGGGCGCGCCGTGTTCGTTCTCCCCGCCGGATCGTACGACCTGGTCGCGGCCAAGCTGGGGTTCGCGCCCGCGTCCGCCGTGGTGAGGCTACGCGCGGGGGCGGACACGACGATTACGCTCACGCTCCGGGAGCAGGCGGAGGAGCTGGAGGCGATCGTGGTCACCTCCACGCGCACGGAGCAGCGCATCGAGGATGCACCCACGCGCGTGGAGGTGCTGGCGCGCGAGGAGGTGGAGGAAAAGATGCTCATGACGCCCGGCGACGTGGCCATGATGCTCAACGAAACCAGCGGCCTGCGGGTGCAGACCACGTCGCCCTCGCTGGGCGGCGCCAACGTGCGCGTGCAGGGGCTGCGCGGCCGCTACACGCAGGTGCTCTCCGACGGGCTGCCGCTGTACGGCGGCCAGAGCGGCGCGCTGAGCCTGCTGCAGATCCCGCCCATGGATCTGGGGCAGGTGGAGGTGATCAAGGGCGCCGCGTCCGCGCTGTACGGCGGCACGGCGCTGGGCGGCGTCATCAACCTCATCTCCCGCCGCCCCGCGGACGACCGCGAGCTCCTGCTGAACCAGACCACGCTCGGCGGATCGGACGCCGTCGGCTGGGCCTCGGACGAGCTGTCGGAGGCGTGGGGTTACACGCTGCTGGCCAGCGCGCACCGCCAGTCGCGGAACGACCGGGATGACGATGGATGGGCCGACCTCCCCGGCTACCGCCGCGCCGTCGTGCGCCCGCGGCTGTTCTGGGACGACGGAGAGGGGCGGTGGGCGTTCTTCACCCTCGGCGCCATGGGCGAAGTCCGCGAGGGCGGCACGGTGGATGGCGCCACCACGCCCGCCGGGACGTCGTTTGCCGAGGAGCTCACGACGCGGCGCCTGGACGCGGGCGCCGTGGCCACGCTGCTCCTTCCCGGCGGCCGGCTGCTCTCCGTGCGCGGCTCGGCGATGGGCCAGCGCCACGGCCACACCTTCGGCGACGTGCGCGAGGACGACGTGCACGGCACCGGTTTCACGGAGGCCTCGCTGAGCGGGGCCCGCGCGGGTCACACGTGGGTGCTGGGCGGCGCCTTCCAGTACGAGCGGTACGACGGCGACGACGTGGAAGGGTTCGACTACGAGTGGGCCATCCCCTCCGTGTTCGCGCAGGACGAGTACATGGCGGCGGATTGGCTGACGCTTTCCGCCAGCGCGCGGATGGACTGGCACAGCGTCTACGGCGCGTTCTTCAACCCACGCGTGGCGGTGCTGCTGCGCCCCGGCGCGTGGACGGCGCGCCTTTCCGCCGGCACCGGCTACTACGCGCCCACGCCCTTCACGGAAGAGACGGAAACCGTCGGCCTGTCGCGCCTGGAGCCGCTGGGCGACCTGGACGCCGAGCGCGCGCGCAGCTTTTCGGTGGACGTAGGTCGCACGGTTGGCCACGTGGAACTGAACGCCACCGTCTTCGCGTCGCGAATCGAGGACGCGCTGCAGGTGCGCGAGACCGGCACCGGGCGCCTGGAACTGGTGAACGCGCGGCAATCCACCCGCACCTGGGGCACGGAGCTGCTGGCCCGCTACCACGCCGAGGGCCTGCACCTGACGGCCACGCACACGTACGTCCACGCCACGGAGCCATCGCCCGACGGCCCCGGCCGGCGCGAGGTGCCGCTGACGCCGCGCCACGCCGCGGGCCTGGTGGGGATGTGGGAGGCGGAGGGGCGTGGCCGCGTGGGGATGGAGCTGTACTACACGGGCCGGCAGGCGCTGGACGACAATCCCTACCGCGACGAAAGCAAGCCGTACGTGATCGTGGGCGCGCTGGCGGAGTGGCGCATCCGGCGGGCGCGTCTGTTCATCAACCTGGAGAACCTGACGGACGCGCGGCAGACGCGCTACGATCCGCTCGTCCTCCCCACCCGCTCCCCCGCAGGCCGCTGGACGACGGACGTGTGGGCCCCGCTGGAGGGCCGCGTCGTCAACGCCGGCGTTCGGCTGGAGCTTTGAAGTGCGTGAGTGCGGAAGTGCGTGAATGAGCTTCTCCCCCTCTCCGCGAGGAACGAGCGGGAGGGGCCGGGCGAGGGGCCCTTTGCACGATCGTCCGCGCGCCGCTGCCAGACCGTTACGGTGCGGCGGCTTGCGCGTGGAACGGATGGATGATCTTGGGGCGCGGGAAATCCGATCACCGGAGACTCGGCCATGACCACCTGGATCATTCGCCTGCACCACCACGACGAGCGCGCGCTGCACGCGCTGGTGCTGCGCCGCCACCCGCGCCTGGACCGCGCGATGCACCTGGTCACGCACCTGGGCGACGCCGCGGTGACCATCGGGGTGACGCTGGCGCTGCTGCTCGGCGCCGTCCCCACGCTGCGCGACGCGGGGGTGCGCGCGGCGTTCGCGCTCGTGGCGTCACACGCCGTGGTGCAGCTGCTCAAGCGCACGGTCACGCGCGCGCGGCCGCGCATGCCGGAAGGCTTCGCCGCGCTGGTGCAGCCGCCCGACCGCTTCAGCTTTCCGTCAGGCCACGCCGCGTCGTCGCTTTCCGTGGCGGTCGCTGTCGCGGCGGTGCTGGCGCCGTCCGCGTCGGCCGCACTGGTGGCGCTGGCGCTGGTCGTCGGCCTCTCGCGCTGCTACCTGGGCGTGCACTACCCCGGCGACGTGATCGCGGGGTGGACGCTCGCGCTGCTCGGCATCCTCGCCGCCGGCCCCGCGCTGTCGCTCCTCGGCTGAATCGGCATCCGCCGGTATCATCATCTACCGAAACGACGAAGCCCCGCGGATCGCCGCGGGGCTTCTTTCATCCACCGGAAACGTACCCCTCGTCCTCTGCACCTTCCGTACCTCACCCGCGCCGCTTTACCGTGCGCGCCCACACCTGCTCCAGGTCCCAGCGCCCCGTCTCCTCGCCGCGGCGGATGCGGTCGGCGGCGTACAGGATGGCGGCCAGGCCAGCGAGGAAGAGCAGCGAGCCCATCCCGTCCTTGGCCGCCAGCAGCCAGAACGCGGCGAGCATGGCGCCCATCACAATCCCCAGCGAGGGGGCCGTGGCGCGCGCGTCGTCGCGGGGGCGGTAGGCGGCCCACATCACCAGCCCCACCAGCAGGCACACGGCGACCAGCGCGAACGACTGGTTGCGGCCGCTGAACTCGAACCCGGGCCAGTAGTACTGCATTGGCTGATAATCGTAATCGTACCCGTAGTCGTACGACCCCGTCCCCGCGTTGTAGCGGTAGCCGTAGGTGTAGGCCAGGCCACCCGTCCAGTACCCGCTCGACTGGCCCCACTTCATGAAGAGGGAGCCCAGGCACAGCAGCACGCCCGCGGTCACGTTGCGGCGGTAGCCGTGCCAGGCGCGGCGCAGGTCGAAGTGCCGCACGAACCCGTCCGGCGCGGCGGCGGCCCGGCGGTACTGGTCCCACGTAAGCAGCACGGCCGCCGCCAGCCACAGCAGCGGGATGATGCCGATGCGCAGCAGCAGGAACGCATGCACGCCCACCAGCCCCGCGTACGCCGCCGGAAGCAATGGATGTTGCAGCGGCCCCGGCACCTGCACCGACACGTCCTTCCCCGCGCGGCGCAGCTCGGGGATGGCGACGGCGGCCGCGCCCACCAGCATCACCACCGACCAGACCATCCCCACCCCGCCGAACGACGGCAGCATGGACAGCGCGATCGCCGCCACCACCAGGCCGACGCCGAGGAGCGTGACGGAGCGGCCGGGCACGCGGTCCAGCACGCCGCTGTTCTCCACCACGCGCTCCAACTCCTCCGACGCGCGGGTGGCGTAATCGCGAAACGTGGTATCGGCTTCCGGGGGATTGGACATCGGGACACCTGCCGGGAGATGGAGGCGGCGCGGGGCCGCGCGGGATGGAGCGCCGATGGGCGCCGTGTGGCGGATGTGGATGAAGTTCGGCGATATCCCCAGCCCGCGCAACCCGTTGCGCCTGCACGCCCCTCCACCTGTTCCCCCAGTGTCCGATCCGGGTCACCCGACCCGCTTGATCGAGGAGCCCGTCTCCGCTACTCATTCAGCGCCGAGTGCGACCACTTTCGCACTCTCGCACTCTCGCACTCTCGCACTTTCGCACTCTTTTTCGAGGCGCCTCTGCGTACCGCCGTCATCTCCGTAATCCGCCACGCCGCGCACCGCGCGCGCTGAGGAGGAACGGAGCCGCTGCACCCGGGCACGTCGCCCGGCCAATCCTGGTCATCCCCTCCTCAGGGCATCGCGGCCGCGGTCCTGGCGTGGTCACCCACGCCGTCCGGACACGCCGGCGGCGTCATCGTGCCCATGCGGACCCGTGTGTCCGCGGACCAGGAGATCTTTCCAGGTGACATCCGATTCTTCGCCGTCGACGGACGGCATCCACGCGCGCCTAGAGTCCGTGGGCTGGGACGAGCAGCGGGCGCGTGACTTCGATTCCCTGCGCACGCCCGGCACCGTCCCCGCGCGCGTGGTCGCCGAGCACCGCGACCGCTACATCGTGTGGACGGCGGATGGGGAGCGCGCGGCGGTGCTCGCCGGCCGCCTTCGCCACCACGCGCGCGGTCGCGAGGATCTGCCCGCCACCGGCGACTGGGTGGCGGTGGATCAGGGCGACGGCACCGCGGCCATCCACGCCGTGCTCCCCCGCCGCGGCCTGTTCGTCCGCAAGACCGCGGGCGAGACGACGGAGGCGCAGGTCCTCGCCGTCAACGTGGACGTCGCGCTGATCGCCGCCGCGCTCCCCGCGGACGTGAACGCGCGACGCGTCGAGCGGTACCTGGCGCTGGCGTGGGAAAGCGGCGCCGTTCCCGTCATCGTGCTCACCAAGTCGGACCTGGTGGATGACGTGGAGTCCGCGATCCGCGGCGTCCGCGCCGTGGCGCCGGGCGTGGACGTGGCCGCCGTCTCCGCCGTGACGGGAGACGGGATCGGTGCGCTCGCGCGATGGCTGAAGCCGGCGCGCACGGCCGTGCTCCTCGGCTCGTCCGGCGTGGGCAAGTCGACGCTGACGAACCTGTTGCTGGGCGCGAACGCGCTGCGTACCGGCGCCGTCCGCGACGACGGCAAGGGCCGCCACACCACCACGCACCGCCAGCTGGTGCGGCTGGCGAGCGGCGCGTTGCTCATCGACACGCCGGGAATGCGCGAACTGCAGCTGTGGACGGCGGACGCGGGGATGGAATCCGCCTTCGCCGACGTGGAGGCGCTGGCCGCGCGCTGCCGCTTCGGCGACTGCGCGCACGAGTCGGAGCCCGGGTGCGCCGTTCGCGCCGCGGCGGAAAACGGTGCGCTGGATCCGGCGCGGCTGGAGAGCTGGCGGCGGCTGCGGCGCGAGCTGTCCTGGCTGGGGGTGCGCCAGGACCAGGCCGCCGCGGCGCAGGGGAAGGCGCGGGTGCGTGCCATCCACCGGGAACAGCGCGCTCACCTCCGCCGCAAGTACCGGTAAAGGGACGGCGACTTGTCGTGAAGCATCCGTGGGATGAAAGTCGCTCGCGCGCGGCTGTCGTTTCGAAGGAGGCGCCGCGTGATCGCTGCCGGTGCAGGAACCCGTGGCGCCGACTGAGAAATCCAGTCGCCCGGGCAGGTGCCACGCCCCCCTCGACGGACCTCGCCCGAATTCCTTGCTATTCAGGGAGCGCACGCGTGTAATCTGAAGTAGCACCACTGCTTGCGGCGCGACCGAAGGACCTTGCCCGCAAAACCGAGGGGCTGGCCCAGGGCACGGGGCCAGCCCCTCGGGTGGGGCAGAACGTCCTTCGGTCGCGCGCAAGCGTTTGCGTGATTTCAAGTTCTGCGCATTCGTTCCTCAGGATGACTTCGGCGGGCTGGCGTGCGGCTACCTGGCCAGCGCGTACATTCGCACGTACTCCACGCCGTCCTCGTCCGTCCACACGCCGAGGGCAAAGTCGTCGCCGAGGTGCGTGGCGCGAAAGCCGGCGGGCATGCGCACGGTGGCCATCATCCGCCCCTCGCCGTCGAACACGTCCCACTCGGCGGGCACGCTGCCGGGGAACGGCGTGCGCTGCACCCACAGGTTGCCCGCGTCGTCCACCAGCAGCCGCTCGAACGCGGGAAGGTGCTCGGGGAGCTGCACTTTGTCCAGCGACTTGCCCGCCTCTGCCCCGTGCTCCGCCACCTGCACGCGGCGCAGGCTGTCCAGGTACGCGCCGCGCACCGGCACCGGCTCCACGACGCGGCGGACGATGCGCTCCGGCGTGCCGTCCGCCCGCCTCAGCACGATCTCGTACGCGTCGTTGGTCCCCTGCCAGTAGCGGTCACCCGACGTGGCGGTGTGCACGTTCCGCATGAACGGCAGGGTGAGGATGTTCATTCCCCGGATCTGCCCGCCCTCCGTGAGGAATTCGAACGACGCCTCGCTGCCCGGCGAGACGGGGAGCGAATCCACCGGCGTGCCGTCGGGATCCGCGCGCAGAAAGAGCAGCGTGTCGCGGCGCGTGCCCGATTCCGTGGAGCTCCCCATCGTCCGCACGGAGCTGGAAAGGAGCAGCGAGCCGTCCGCGAACCGGTCCACGAAGCGCGGCGGCACCTGCCCCACGGGCTGCAGAGGCGCCGACCGGACGAAGCGTCCGCCCGGGTCGAACCACGACAGCCGGAACGCCATCAGGTCGTACGCCAGCACGCTGTCGCCCGGCAGGCGCCGCAGCGCGCTGAGCCCGCGAAACTCGCCCGGCCCGCCGCCCTCGCGCCCGGCGCTGGCGACGTGCTTGCCGTCCGCGCCGTACCAGCGGATCTGCTGGTTTCCCGCGTTCGCCACCACGATGCGTCCGTCGCCCAACCGCAGCGCCGCGCGCACGCGGTCCATCTGGTAGAGCGGATCGCCTTCGGCCACGCCGATCTCCAGCGCCGGCTGGTCCGAAAGCCGCCATCCTCCGTCTTCATCCCGGCTCCCGCCGCGGTTCTCGACGATGGTGATCCCCGCGCTGTCGCGAACCGTGGCGCCGCCGCCTCCCCCCTCGCCGCCGCACGCGGTGGTGGCAATCATCAGCGGGACAAGCGGGAGAAATCCTGATCGCGGAATACGCGGAGCAGGAAACGAGAGTACGCGGAGGCGTTCATCAACCACCCTGCG
>DATABT010000137.1:0-6456 GCA_036259455.1 Longimicrobium sp.
GCTCCGTCATCGTCTCGCGAGGAATCCACCTGCCGTCGCTCAGCGCCAGCGCGGTCCCCTGCTCCGCAAGCAGCGCCAGCAGGTCGGGGAGCACGTCGGGGCGCATCCACCGGTTCTGCCTCACCTCCACGGCGAAGCGCAGGTCGCCCGGCAGCGCGCGGATGAAGCGTTCCAGCGCGGGGAACTCGTCCGGGGCGAAGTCGGGGCCCATCTGCACCAGGATGGGGCCGAGGCGCGGGCCCAGCTCGCGCGCGGCGTCCAGGAACCGGGCCACCACGTCGTCCGCGTCGCGCAGGCGGCGTTCGTGCGTCACCTCCTGCGGCATCTTGAGCGCGAAGATGAACTCCGGCGGCGTGCGCTGCGCCCATCCCCGCACCACCTTCGCCGCGGGGACGGCGTAGAAGGTGGAATCTACCTCCACGGTGCCGAACGCGCGGGCGTACATCGACAGGAACTCCGCCGGCCTGGTTCCCTCGGGGTAGAACGGGCCCACCCACGCGGTGTAGTTCCACCCCTGCGTGCCGATGAGGATGCGTCCGGCCATGGATCTGCGCTTTTTCCTGATGTGGGCTGGTGGACAAAGCGGGCTTTCAACGATACGCCCGGCTCCCGCGCGTGGAAAGTTCTGCGGCTCGAATTTCAAACAGGGTCAACAGGGTCAACGGGGTACCCCTGCTGACCCCGTTGCCCTGTGAGAGCCCAATCCGTAAGACTTTGCGAGACCGTTGACGCAGGATGCGCGTATGATCAGGTTGCGTTGAAACTCCGCGCGCGGTGCCGCCGTACGGCACTCCCGTCACCGCCGACGCGAACTGAACCCAGACGTACGGGAGCACCGAACATGGCTGAAAAGAACACCTTCGAGACGATCCTCAAGTGGATCGTGGTCGTGATCCTGGCCTTTGCCGCCCTCAAGATCCTCCTGGCCGTCCTGGGGATCGCCTTCTTCCTGGGGGGCTTCCTGCTCTTCCGGGTTCTGCCCATCGTGCTGGTGGTGTGGCTGATCGTGAAGGCCGTGGAGTGGCTGCGCAGCGATCGCGGCAGCTCGCCATCCTCCACCGTCTGACCCCAGCCGGCCGGCGGATGCACGCGGGCCCCGGGCAACTCTGCCCGGGGCCCTTCGTGCGTCCGGTGGATGCGGCGCCGGAAGACAAGTCCTGGAATCCGAACGCGTTGTGATGTAGATTGTTTGTGAGATGGCTGGGAACGTGTGTCGCTCCGTTCCCCGTCCATTCCGCGCGACGCGTCCGCGCCAGACCAGCAGGTCCTCGACCTCCCTTCCCCATCACCCGGCGGCGCGCCCATGCCGGGGCCTGCGAGTTCACCGGCCCGCGGCGGCGGAAATCTCCGCGCCTCCGGTCCGCGTTCCTTTCCTCCTCCACCACCTTAACGGAGCGGGACTGTCATGAAGATCGTCAATCACCGGCTGGTCCACGACGACGGCACTCCGTACGCCTTTCGCGCGTCGCCGCACACCGGCCCCGAGATCAAGCCGCGCTGGCTGGTGATGCACTACACGGCCAGCGCCAACGCGGCGGGCGCCATCACCTGGTTCGCCGACCCGCAGAGCAAGGTATCGGCCCACATCGTGATCGCCAGAGATGGCACCATCACCCAGTGCGTGCCCTTCAACCGCAAGGCCAACCACGCGGGTGCCAGCAAGTGGAAGGGCGTGTCGGGGCTCAACAGCCACTCCATCGGCATCGAGCTGGACGGATACGGATACCTGGGCAACGCGGGGGCCGGCAAGTGGAAGTTCGGCAACAAGGCCATTCCGGACGGCGACGTGATCGTGGCGACGCACAAGTTCGGCACGCCGTCGGGCGGGTGGCCGAAGTACCCGCAGGCGCAGATGGACGCGGCGCTGGAGCTCGCGAAGCTGCTGGTGAAGGAGTACAGGCTGGAGGACGTGGTCGGCCACGACGACATTTCCCCCGGGCGCAAGCAGGACCCGGGTCCCGCGTTCCCGATGGAGAGCTTCCGCGCGGCCGCGAAACAGGCCGCCGCTCCCGCTCAGCCTGCGCAGCCCGCCACGCCCGGGCAGGCGCCGCGCCCCCTGTCGCGCTTCCGCGTGAAGACGACGCTGAACGTGCGCAGCGGCCCCGGCTCCACCAACCCGACCGTGGCGGGGAGCCCGCTGCAGCCGGGCACCGTCGTTCGCGCCACGGAGGACAGGGAGGGGTGGAAGCGCGTCACGGCGGAGGAATCCAGCGTGGCGGGATGGGTGAGTGCGCAGTTCCTGGACGCCATCCCCACCGAGCTGTTCACGGTGACGGCCGACAGCCTGAACGTGCGCAGCGGCCCCGGCGGATCGAACCCGACGGTGGCCGGCAGCCCCATCCGCAAGGACACCATCGTGCAGGAGCTGGACGAGCGGGATGGCTGGAAGCGCATCGTCACGCTCACTGGTGCGCAGGTGACGGGGTGGGTGAGCGCGCAGTTCGTGGCCCCCACCGTGGTCCCCGTCGCCGACGTGGGCCAGCCCGCGAGCGCGTAAGGGTTTCGAGCGCCTACACCCGGGGCGGCTGAAGCCGCGGCTCGTACCGCCACAAGCCCCGTCCCGGCGCCGCTGAGCGTCGCCGAACGGGGCTTCAACCCGCAAACCCACCGGTCCGCGAAGCCCCGCACGGTCTGCGGGGCTTTCCGCTTCTTCAGCCCGCGGATTCATCCGCCCCGCGCGAGGGTCGCCACTCTCGCACCTTCGTGCCTTCGTACCCCCTACGCCCCCGCCACCTCCCCCGTCTGCACGCGCCACAGCGCGGCATACATGCCGCCGGCGTCCACCAGCTCCTCGTGGCGGCCGTGCTCCACGATGCGGCCGCGGTCCATCACGTAGATGCGGTGGGCGTTGCGCACGGTGGACAGGCGGTGCGCGATGGCGATCGTCGTGCGGCCGCGGCTGATGTGCTCCAGCGAGCGCTGGATGGCGGCTTCGGTCTCGTTGTCGACCGCGCTGGTGGCCTCGTCCAGCACCAGGATGGGCGGGTCCTTCAGGATGGCGCGCGCGATGGCGATGCGCTGCCGCTGGCCGCCGCTCAGCTTCTGACCGCGCTCGCCCACGATGGTCTCGTACCCCTGCGGCAGGGCGGTTACGAAGTCGTGCGCCTCCGCCAGCCGTGACGCGCGCTCCACCTGCTCCGCCGTGGCGCCGAACGATCCGTACGTGATGTTCTCGCGCACGGTGCCGGGGAACAGGTACACGTCCTGGCTCACCAGGCCGATCGCCTTGCGCAGGTCGCCCAGGCGAATGGTGCGGATGTCCATCCCATCCACCAGCACCGATCCCGCGTCCAGCTCGTACAGGCGCAGCAGCAGCTTGACCAGCGTGCTCTTGCCCGAGCCGGTCGGGCCGACGACCGCCACCGTCTCCCCCGGCGCGATGCGGAGGGAAAAGTCCCGCAGCACGGGCGCGCGGCCGTGGTAGGCGAAGTTCACGTCGCGCATCTCCACGTCGCCGCGCACGGCGCCGGCGGAAAGCTCCAGGTGCCCGGGGTGCGCCTCCACCGGGGTGTCCAGCACGCCGAAGATGCGGCGGGTGCTCGCCATGGCCCGCTGGTACTGGTCCAGCGTCTCGCCCAGGCGCGTCAGCGGCCACAGCAGGCGCTGGGTGATGTAGACCAGGAAGCTGTAGGTGCCAACCGCCAGCGCCCCGTCCAGCACCTGCAATCCGCCGGACACCAGCGTGCCGGTGAACCCGATGAGCACCAGGATGCGAATGAGCGGCACGAACGCGGCGCTGTAACGGATGGCGCGGCCGTTGGCGTCGCGGTACGCCTGGCTGTCGGCCTCCACCCGGCGGATCTCGTGCTCCTCGGCCGCGTACGCCTTGATGGTGGTCACGCCGCCCAGGTTGCTGGCCAGCCGCGCGTTCACCGCGCCCGCCTTCTCGCGGACGGCGGCGTACAGCGGCTCCAGCGTGCGCTGGAACCGGATGGAGCCCCAGACCACGAACGGCATGGGCAGCATGGCCATCCACGCCACCTCCGGCGCCATCACGAAGAAGGCGCCGCCCACGACGAGAACCGTCGTGGCCACCTGGATGATCTCGTTGGCGCCGCGGTCCAGGAAGCGCTCCAGCTGGTTGACGTCATCCCCCAGCACGGAAAGCAGGCCGCCCGTGCTGCGCTCCTCGAAGTACGCCAGATCCAGGTCCTGCAGGTGCGCGTAACCCTCCAGCCGCAGCTCGTGCTGAACGGTCTGCGCCAGGTTGCGCCAGAGCACGCCGTACAGGTACTCGAGCAGCGACTCCATCAGCCACACCACGAAGGTGATGGCCGCCAGCACCACCAGCTGCTGCCGTGGGTCGGGAAAGCCCCAGCTGGCGATGAGCGAGTCGCTGCCGCGCACCACCACGTCCACGGCCATGCCGATCAGCGCCTCCGGAGCCAGGTCGAAGAGCTTGTTGATGACGGAGCACGCCGACGCCGCCCACACCTGCCGGCGGTGCGGGCGCGCGTAGCGGATCAGCCGGCGCAGCGGATGGGTGTTCGCGGCGCCCGACGCGTTTTCGATGGACAAGAGGACGGTGCGAAGGTACGGGGTACGAGGGTACGGGTTCGGCGGGGAGGTCGGATTGGCGGATGATGACCTGAAACCGCGCGGCCGCTCCGCATCTTACCATCCCCCGCCCCGCGCGTACACCCGCCGGGCGGTTGTGGGATGCGGATGCACGTCGTACGATCAACGGATGTTTATCCGACGACGGTTCACCGGCGCGCCCGGCACCGGCCGGCTGCTCGTCCTGCTGCTGTGCCTCCTGGGGGCGCTGGCGATCTACCTGGCCCGGGCGGCATTCGCCGGCCCCGACGATCGCCTGCCGCACCCGGTGGCGGCGGAGTTCCGGCTGGCCTCGGTGGATGGACGGCCGGCGCACACCATGATCGGCTGCCGCAACATCAAGCCCGGCGGCAGGATGCTGCTGGGGCGGGACGGGGGCTGGTGGATGCGGGAGATGGACTGCCGCAGGATGCGCTGGCCGGAGGTGCGGAGCGGGACCTGGCGCTGGTCCGCCGACACGCGGGTCATTCACCGCCGCGCCGCGCGGCCGGGCGAGTTCCCGGCACACGTCTTCGTCCTGCGTGGCGACACCATCGACGTCCCCCGCGACCACCGGGGAAAGAAGTACGTCTCCCGCTACGTGCGCGTCCGTCCTCCCTCCTCCTGATCGCGCCGAGAAACATCCTCCCCGCGCCGCGGGTACGCGGATTGCCCGGAGGACCATACCAGGCATCCGGAGCAGGTCAACCCGCAGTCCCGCAGGAACATGCGCATCATCAACCCTGTCCTTCGCCGCGCCGGCACCCTGGCGCTGGTGGCGGCGGCCTTCGCGTCCGCCGAAGCCGACGCGCAGTCGCGCACGCGCCCCCGCCGCGAGGAGCCGAGCGGGGCACGCACCCGCCCGCCCGACACGCGCCCCTCGCAGACGCGTCCGTCGCAGCGTCAGCCCGCGCAGCCCGCGAACCCGCTGGCGCGCGTGCGCTCGCAGGCGCTGGCGCGCGGCGGCTACGCGGTGGTGGTGGACCTGGACGTGAACCGGCTGTACTTCGCCAAGGGGCGGCGGGTGCTGTGGTCGGCGCCGGTGGGCACGGGGACGGGAATGCGGCTGGAGCACCGCGACGGCGAGTGGGACTTCGCCACGCCCAACGGCACCTTTCACGTCACCTACAAGGACCTGGAGCCGGACTGGATCGCGCCGGACTGGTACTTCATCGAGAACGGCCTGCGCGTGCCGCCGCAAGGCTCGGACGCGCGCCGCTTTCCGCGCGGGCTGGGCTCCGCGGCCGTCTTCATCGGCCAGGGGCTGGCCATCCACGGCACCGACAAGCCGGAGCTGCTGGGCCAGCGCGTGTCGCACGGCTGCATCCGGCTGGCCAACGCGGACGCGCTGCGGCTGTTCCACAACGTGCAGGTGGGAACGGAGATCGTGATCGTGGGCGGGCGCGACATCGAGCCCGCGCCGGCGCCGCGCCCGTCCTCCTCGTCCAGCCGTCGCAGCGGGCCCCCGCCGCGCGACCCGTTCATCGTGGAGCTGGAGGACGAGCACACGTACGCCCTGCTGGAGCGGCTGGACGACGAGATGTTCGTCGCGGCCGCGGCCGGCGGCGCGTCCACCAGGTGGCACCAGGTGGCGAGCGTGCTGCTGATGCGCGGTGCCAGGCAGGGTGACGACGACGCGCTCACCGGCCTGCTGCAGCGGGTGACGGAGCTGGGCTCCGGCGCGCTGCGCGACGAATACGCCACGTTCCTGGCCGACGCCTTCAACCAGGGCCCGCTGCGGACGATGGAGGCGATGTCGCAGATGGACCGCGACACCCGCGCCGCCGTGGCGCGGAGCATCGTGGAGAGCAGCCTGGCGCTGTACCCGGGCGATCCCACCAGCGTCTCCGCGCCCTGGCCCACGCGCCGCGCCCCCCGCACCGCCGTGCGCCGCGGCGCCCAGCGCGCCTGGGACGCCCT
>DATABT010000138.1:0-3417 GCA_036259455.1 Longimicrobium sp.
CCCGCACTCCCGCACTCGACTGCCGATTGACGCTCCCCCCGAACTCCGATAACTTCACCGGTTCCCGTACGGAGGTGCGATGATCCGGAGCATGACGGGGTTCGGGGAGGCGGAGAGGCAGACGGAGGCGGGCACCCTCCGCGTCGAGATCCGGACCGTCAACCACCGACACCTGAGCGTAAACTTTCGCACGCCCACTTCCCTGGCGAAGTGGGAGACGCAGATGCGCGACTGGCTGCGCGCCCACCTGTCGCGCGGCCACGCCAACGTCGCCGTCCGGCTGGAGCCCGCCGCCGGCACGTCCGCCGCGGCCGTGGGCCTCAAGCTGGACGAAGAGCGCGTGCAGGCGTACCTGGCGCTCTTCAACGAGCTGCGCGACCGGTTCGGCGTGGGCGGCGAGCCGGACCTGGCGCAGCTGCTGCGCTTCAGCGACGTCATCGTCCGCGACGACGAGGGGATCCGCATCGAGGTGCCGCAGGAGGACCTGCGCGCCGTGGTGGAGGACGCGGCGCGCGCCACCTCTTCCATGCGCGAGGACGAGGGGCGGCGGCTGGAGGCGGACCTGGAGGGGCGCATCGCCGCCATCGACACCGCGCTCACCGCCATCGCCGCGATGGCGCCCGCGCGGCTGGCCGCCGAGCGCGACCGGCTGCGCGCGGCGGTGGCGGAGCTGGCCGGGGGCGTGGCGGTGAACGAGGAGCGGCTGGCGCAGGAGATCGCCTACCTGGCGGAGCGCTGGGACATCAACGAGGAGCTGGTGCGCTTTCGCTCGCACAACGAGCTCTTCCGCGAGCTGATGGCGGCCGACCCGGAGGAGCCGGTGGGAAAGCGGCTCTCCTTCCTCGTCCAGGAGATGCACCGCGAGGCCAACACCATCGGCTCCAAGGCCAACCACGCGGGAATCGCGCACCGCGTTGTGTCCATCAAGGAAGAGGTGGAGCGGCTGCGCGAGCAGGTGGAGAACGTGGAGTGAAGACGTTCCCGCTGGTGCTTTCGGCGCCGTCCGGGGCGGGAAAGACGACCATCGCCCACCGGCTGCGCGAGCGCCGGGGCGACGTGGTCTTCTCCATCAGCGCCACCACCCGCGCGCCGCGCCAGGGGGAGCGGGACGGGGTGGACTACCACTTCGTCACCCCCGACGAGTTCCGCCGGATGATCGGCGCGGGCGAGCTGATCGAGTGGGCGGAGGTGCACGGCAGGTACTACGGCACGCTGCTTTCGCAGGTGCGGGACGCGCAGGCGCGCGGGCAGTTCCTGCTGCTGGACATCGACGTGCAGGGGGCACGGCAGATCCGCGAGCACGTGCCGGAGGCGGTGCACGTCTTTGTGCTTCCCCCCAGCGGCGAGGCGCTGGTGCAGCGGTTGCTGGGGCGGGGAAGCGAGGACGAGGCGACGGTGCAGCGCCGCCTGCGCAACGCGCTGGAGGAGGTCGCCACCGCGCCGGAGTTCGACCACGTGGTGGTGAACGACGACCTGGACGCGGCGGTGCGGGACGTGAACGCCGTGCTGGAGGGACGGGCGGATGCGCTCCGTCCCCATCCGCCGCTGGCGGAGATGGTGGGGGAGATCCGGTCGGAGATCGAGCGTCACCTGGGCTCGTCCGTCTGACGGGCGGGACTTCGGGATAAACTCAGAGAAGGAGCGGTACGATGAAGGTAGTGACTCCGGGCCAGGCGGCCCGCCACACGGGCAGCAAGTACCTGGGCGTGCTGGTGGCGGCCAAGATGGCGCGCAACCTGAACGAGCTGCGCCGCAACGAGCTGCTGGAAGACCCCACCGTCAGCGGCGCCAGCGACGAGCCGCGCGAGAAGCTGACCACCACGGCGCTGGAAGAGGTGCGCGCGGGGACGGCCAGGTTCCGCCTGACGCAGCGCCGCCGCCCCACCGACGTCCTCTAAGCTGCACCGATGCCCGGGACGCGCGCACCGCGGCGCCCCTTCGGCGGGCGCCGGGTGGTCCTGGGCGTCACGGGGGGGATCGCGGCGTACAAGGCGGTAACCGTGGCCCGCGAGCTCACCCTCGCGGGCGCCGCCGTGGACGTGGTCCTGTCCCAAGGCGCGCTGGAGTTCGTGCGCCCGCTCACCTTCGAGGCGCTCACCGGGCGCCCCGCCTTCACCTCGATGTATCCCGCGGGCGACCCGCTGCTGCACATCCGCCTTGCCCGCGACGCGGACGCGGTGGTCGTTGCGCCCGCCACGGCCAACCTGCTGGCCCGCGCCGCCGCCGGCATGGCGGACGACCTGCTGACGGCCACGCTGCTGGCCACGGAGGCGCCCGTCGTCCTCTGCCCGGCCATGAACGACCGGATGTACGCCCACCCCGCCACGCAAGCCAACCTTGCTCGGCTGAAGGAGATCGGCTACGCCGTCGCCGGCCCTGCGGTGGGCCCGCTGGCGTGGGGCGAGGGCGAGGGACCCGGGAGGATGCTGGAGCCGGAGGAGATCCTGGCCCACGCCGGCCGCGCGCTGGAGGGGCGGACGCCGCTCTCCGGCCGCCGCGTGGTCGTGACCGCCGGGCCCACGCGTGAGGCGATCGACCCCGTGCGCTACATCGGCAACCGCTCGTCCGGGCGGATGGGCTACGAGATCGCCGCCGCCGCCTGGCGCCGCGGCGCGGACGTCCTCCTCATCTCCGGCCCCTCCCATCTCCCCGTCCCCGTGGGCGTGGAGGTGCGGACGATCGAGTCGGCGGAGGAGATGCGCGCCGCCGTGGCCGCGGCCCTCCCTTCCGCCGGCGCGCTGGTGATGGCGGCCGCCGTCGCGGACTTCCGCCCGTCGAATTCCGCGGAGCACAAGATCAAGAAGGAGGCGGGCGGCGTTCCGCAGATCGTGCTGGAGCCCACGGCGGACGTGCTGAAGGCCACGCGCCAGGCGCGCCGGCCGGGGTCCGTGATCGTGGGGTTCGCGCTGGAGACGACGGACGCGGTGGAGAACGGGCGCCGCAAGCTGGAGGGGAAGGGGCTGGACCTGCTGGTCGTGAACGACGCCACGGAGCCGGGCGCGGGGTTCGAGGTGGACACCAACCGCGTCGTCCTTCTCCAGCGGGATCGGGCGGACGAGGCGCTGCCGCTGATGACCAAGGCGGAGGTGGCGGACCGCATCCTGGACCGCGTGGAGACGCTGCTCCCCGCCGCGGAGCCCGCCGCGTGACCGATCCGCGCGACCTGCTGCGCGCCTGGCTGCGCCAGCGCCGGGAGCTGGGCGAGCAGGAGCTGGTGCTGGACCGCCTCTCCCCGTCGGAACTGCAGGCGCTCCTCTCCGGCGCCCCGCCCGGACCCGCGGCCGTCGAGCGCCCCGCCGCGCGTCCGGCGGATCGATCCGCGGAGCGCGAGCCGTCGCCGCCCGGCCGGGTGGAGGTGGCGCCGCCGCCGTCGCCCGGCGAGGCGGAGGTGCACGTCCGCGGTGGCGCGCCGGTGCC
>DATABT010000139.1:0-7796 GCA_036259455.1 Longimicrobium sp.
TCAGCGCCTGGATGCGCGGGGCCAGCGAGTCCGCCATCACCCGGTGCCACGCGGGGGTAGGATGGATGTCCGTCGCGAACCGCAGCCCGCGCCGCTCCGCCCTGGGCAGGCGGTGGAAGTCGGGGAGGGGATCGTGCAGCATGGCGCCCGTATCCGTCGCCAGTTCCCGGAATCGCCGCTGGTATCCCTCCGGCGAGCTCGTCTCCTCCACGTACTGGTACAGCGGGACCGGGACGATGAGGACCGGCGCGGCGGACTCCGCGATCCAGCGCGAAAGGATGGCCCGCATCAGCCGCCAGTCGGGGTGGTCGGCGCGGTCGTAGGCGGGGAGCGGCTGGTAGCGCGTGAGCGACTGCACCACGTCCTTCACCCCCAGCTTGTTCACCACCTTGCGCACCAGCGCGTGGTCGCCGCCGCGGTCCAGGTGCTTCAGCTGGTCCGCCGGCAGCTCCTCCGGCCGCACCGGCTCGCGCGGCACGGGAACGCCGTGCAGCGACAGGGCCCCGTCGTCCTCCAGCGTGAAGTACGGCTTCGCCAGCACCACCTGCCGCCCCTCCGCCTCGAACATCCGCAGCCGCGCGGCCACCCGGCGGATGTTCTCTACCTGCACCGCCAGCACCAGCAGGTCGTGCTCCATCTGCCGGCCCATCTCCCGCCACGCCAGGTACTGCTGGTCCGTCCCCGACCCCGGCAGCCCGAAGTTGAACACCTGCAGCCCCGGGATGCGCGCCTGCAGCAGGTCGCCATAGCGGTCGCGGTTGCTCACCCCGTCGCCCGCCGTGAACGAGTCGCCGAACAGGAGCACGCGATACGTGCCCGGTGGCCGCACGGGGGTGAACTCCTGCTCCGAGCGGAACCCCGCCGCGTTGGCGCGCAGCAGGTAGCCGCCGCCCTCGTGCGGCACCCGCGCCTTTACGCCGGGGACGAAGCGGTAGCCCACGACCGGGTGGTACTCGAAGATGGGACGGCTCATCTCATCTGATGCGGGATGACGACGGGTGTCTCCTGGTGCGCCGGGGCGGGATCATAACCCCCGCGAACGCCGCGTGCCACCCTCCGCCGTCGCGCGCGAAAGGGAAACGGAGAAGGGCGTCCGGGGTGTGCATTCCCTTGCGGCGCCTGCACATCGCGGCTATCTTCACCGGCTTTAACGCCCGGCTTTTTCCCTGCCGCGGCGCGCGTTTCCGGGAACACGCACGCACTCGATAACGGCTGATGGCGACCGTACTGGGCATCTCCGCGTTCTACCACGACTCGGCCGCGGCGCTGCTGCGCGACGGCGAGATCGTGGCGGCGGCGCAGGAGGAGCGCTTCTCGCGCAGAAAGCACGATCCGCGGCTGCCCAGGGGGGCCATCAACTACTGCCTGGAAGAAGCGTTCATCGAGCCCGACGAGCTGGACGCCGTCGTCTTCTACGACCATCCGCTCCTCACGCTGGACCGCGTCATCAAATCGCTGCTCACCGTGGCGCCGCGGGGGATGGAGCAGTGGCTGGACGCCGGCGCGGGGCTGCTCGGCACCAAGCTGCTGGTGACGCGGGTGCTGCAGGAAGCGCTGGGCCACCCCGTGCCCGTGCTCTTTACCGAGCACCACGCCGCGCACGCCGCCTCCGCGTTCTATCCCTCGCCCTTTGAAGAGGCGGCCATCCTCACGCTGGACGGCGTGGGCGAATGGGCGACGACGACCATCGGCGAGGGGCGCGGGTCGTCGCTGCGCATCGTGGAGCAGATCGACTACCCCCACTCGCTGGGGCTGCTGTACAGCGCCGTCACCTACTTCTGCGGCTTCAAGGTCAACTCCGGCGAGTACAAGCTCATGGGGCTGGCGCCCTACGGCCAGCCGGTGTACGCCGACCTCATCCGCGAAAAGCTGATCGACCTGCGCGCCGACGGCAGCTTCCGGCTGAACACCGAATACTTCGGCATGCTGGACTCGCCGCGGATGACGAACGAGAAGTTCGACGCGCTCTTCGGCGGGCCGCCGCGCCAGCCGGAGTCGCGCATCACCCGGCGCGAGATGGACCTGGCCGCCAGCATCCAGAAGGTGTGCGAAGAGGCCGTGCTGGGGTGCGCCCGCCGCGCCCGCGAAGTCACCGGGATGCCGAACCTGGTGATGGCGGGCGGCGTGGCGCTCAACTGCGTGGCGAACGGCATCCTGCTGCGCGAGAAGGTGTTCGACCGCATCTGGATCCAGCCCGCCGCGGGCGACGCGGGGGGCGCGCTGGGCGCCGCGCTGCAGGCCGCCTGTGCCCGGTTCGGCGATCAGCGGCTGATGAACCCCACGGGACGCGACACCCAGCGGGGCAGCTACCTGGGCCCCGCGTACGGTCCGGCGGAGGTGCGCGCGTTCCTGGACCGCCACGGCTACCCCTACCAGACGGTGGACGAGGGCGAGCGGGCCCGTACCGTGGCCGCCGCGCTGGCGGAGGGCAAGGTGGTGGGATACGCGGTGGGGCGGATGGAGTTCGGCCCGCGCTCGCTGGGTGCCCGGTCGATCCTGGGCGATCCGCGCAGCGCGGAGACGCAGGTAGTGATGAACCTCAAGATCAAGTACCGCGAGTCGTTCCGCCCCTTTGCCCCGTCGGTGCGGGCGGAGCGGACCGCGGACTACTTCGAGCTGGACGAGGAGAGCCCGTACATGCTCCTCGTCGCGCCCGTGCGCGAGGAGCGGCGCCTGCCCTTCTCCCTGCCGAAGGAGGGGGAGAGCGACGACCTGCTCCCCGTGGTGCGGCAGGCGCGCAGCGACGTCCCCGCCATCACGCACGTGGACTACAGCGCGCGCATCCAGACCGTGCACCCCGACGACAAGCCCGACTACCACGCGCTGATCGCGGAGTTCGAGCGGATGACCGGGTGCGGCGTGGTGGTGAACACGTCGTTCAACGTGCGGGGCGAGCCCATCGTCTGCACGCCGCAGGACGCCTACCGCTGCTTCATGCGGACGGAGATGGACATGCTGGTGCTGGAGGACTGCGTGCTGGTGAAGGGCCAGCAGCCCCCGGTGCCCCAGGACGAATCGTGGAGGCAGGAATATGAGCTCGACTGACGATCCGCGTCCGCGGCTGGAGGCGTTCTTCGCCCGGCACCTGGTTCCCGCGGCGGAGTCGCTGCGCGCCCGCGGCGTGGAGTTCTTTCCGCTCGGCCCCGACGCCGCCGCGCCGACCTACTGGCACCGCCGGGAGGATGCGACGGACTACCTGGACTCGGTGGACCCCGCGCAGACGGCGGCGCGTCTGCGGGAGATGTGGGCGGAGCACCCGGAGCTGCTGGCGCTGGTGGACCCGCTGCTGGAGCTGGCCTCCACGCTTGTGCGCCCCGCCGAGGAGCAGTCCGCCGAGGTGTCGCCCTTCATCTACGCGATGTACTGATGGGCGAGGGATGTGGAGATCCAGAAAGGGCCGGCCTCACCGCCGGCCCTTTGTCCGTTGGCGCACGCGACTGCGGAGCCGCCCGCCGGCCGATGGTATGGCACTCCAGCCGGCGAACCGCGGGCCGGTCCGGCGCGACGCGCACCCTGTCGGATGAAAGCCGCTCGCCGCGGCTGTCATTGCGAAGGAGGCGCCCGCCGTGGTCGCTGCCGGAGCATGAAGCCGTGGCGCCGGCTGAGACATCTACTCGCCCGGGCAGGCGCCGCCCGTATCGTGCGGCTGGCCTCGTCCCCGGCAAAATCCTTTGGTCGCGCCGCAAACGCTTGCGTTGCTTCAGGTTCCTCGCGGGGCGAGTTCCGCGGGCGAGACCCTTCGGCCCGCCCTGGCCCCCGTGAGTGGACGGGGGTGTGGCGCGGCGCCTCGCTCAGGAGACCAACGTCTTTTTACCGGATCCGGGATCGGATCATCGCGACGCCCGGGGATGACGAAACGGGCACCGGATGCGTTCCGGTGCCCGTTTCGTGTGTGTGGAGCGGGTCGCGTTACAGGTTCTGGATGGCGATTACGCCGAGAATGATTCCGCTCACGGCCCCGACCACCGCCTGCACCGACTGCAGCGTCGCCAGCCAGTTACGCCGCTCGCGGAAGGGTACGATCACCGTGTCGCCCGGCTCCAGCTCCGTCACGTCGCGCCAGTGCACCGGCGTGCCCTGCCGCGCCTTGAGGATGCGCACGTCGCTGGCGTCCGCGCGGCGGCTGTAGCCCCCGGCCAGGCGGATGAAGTGCGTCACCGGCATCCCCGGCTGCCAGGGCAGAATGCCCGGCGTGCGCACCGCGCCCAGCACCGTCACCTCGTTGCGCGCCTCGGGAACGTTGAGCACGTCGCCCGCGCGGACGGGCACGTCCAGCGCGTCCGCCCCCGCGGTGAACAGGTTCTCGAAGTCCACCACCACCGTGCTCTGGTCGCCCTGGTTGCGCACCTGCATCAGCCGCCGCTCGTCTTCGGAGAGCAGCTCCGGCGGTACGTTCTCCAGCTGCGTGCGCTCCCGCCCCGGCGCCTCGGCGCGGCGCAGCGTGGCCTCTACCAGCGACGCGTTGGGGGCAAACCCGCCCGCCATCTGCACCAGCTCGCGCACGGTGGTGGTGTCCTGGCGGATGGGGTACGTCCCCGGCCGCATCACCGCACCCGACACCGTGGCCCTCTGCTGGAGCTTGTAGTTCCCCACCTCCGGCAGGTAGACGGCGTCAAACGGCTGCAGCGCGAACGCCTGCCCCGCCGCCCCCGTGGCCTCCGCGCGCGAGAACAGCCGCATGGTGCGGGTCTGCGGGTCGGTGAAGCGCACCACACGCACCGAGTCGGCGGCGTTGGAAGGGAACCCGGCGCCTCCGTTGGCCACCTCCAGCAGCTGCGCCAGCGTCTCGCCGGCGCGGTACTCGTACCGCCCGGGAAAGTGCACGCGGCCGTACACGTCCACCCGCTCGTCCACGGCGGGGACGATGATCCGGTCGCCCTCGCGCAGCGTGGGGTTGCTGGCCACGTCGCCCATCTGAAAGAAGCGCAGCAGGTCCACCTGCAGGTCGGCACCCGCGCGGCGCAGCGTCACGTTGCGGTGCACCACCACGTCCACGTCGGCGCGCGACCCGCCCACCACCTCGCTCACCCGCGTGGCGGCCGACGCCTCGCGCGTTCCCGGCTCCTCCACGTCGCCCACGACGAACACCTTGAACGTCCGCACGCGCGAGAGCGCCAGCCGCACCTCGGAGTTGCGGTAGTAGCGGTTCACCAGCGCCTGCACCCGGTCCTCGGCCGTGTCCAGGTTCACCCCCAGCACCCGCGCGATGCCGATGCCGGGCACCACCAGCGACCCCTCCGGCGTCACGGGGATGCTGAACACCTCGTTGTAGTCGCCGAAGATGGCCACGTCCACCATGTCGCCCGGCCCCAGCGGGTACTCGGTGCGGCTGATGGGCGCGTCCAGCAGGGGGCCGCGCTCGCTCGCCTGCGCGGGGGTGCGGTTCTGCGGCTGCGTGCGGCGCGGTGAGGTGTCCGCCTGCGCGGTCGTCGCCGGCTGCTGCGCCACGGCGGGCGCCACGCCCAGCAGCGCCAGCGCCAGCGCCAGGCGCCCCGGAGAAAAGATTCTGCCTGGATTCACGGGACGTCGTATGGGTTCGGCCGGCAATCCGCTCACCCCGGGAGCGCGCCCGGCGGAGGAGAGAAAACCGGCGGTGTCGTTGTCCGGCATAAACTTGCAAATGTACCGGACGCTCCTGCCACGGGCAAGCGGACCCCGCCCGTGGAGCGTTGTAAATCTGCGGGTGCGACGGTTGCAGTGTCTGGCGGAGACCCGCTATTCTCCTCCCGCCAGAACGGAATCATGGTGCTGGAGACGCGGGCAGCGTACCGTAGGGGTCAATTGCGGAGCGGGTGCCGTCCGCCGGTGCCGGCCCGGCGTTCCATGGGGGCGGAAAACGGGTGCGCGCCGCCGTGGACCCGGCAGCGGTCCAGAGTGGCCGGATGTGCGAGTCGGAGCCGGTGGCGCGTTCTGCTCCGTCCGAACCACGCATCCCCCGCCGTCCGGCCGCGGATGGAACCCTTCCTCGCGTGGGGCGTACGCGCGGAGCGCGCGGCGCGCGGAATGTGACGGAAGGGTGGTGCGGATCGTGTAAGAGCGTCGTTCCATACGGCCTTGCGCGAGAAACAGGCGCCGCGGCCGGAGCGCGGTGGACAAAAGTGGGACGTTTTCTGCATCCACCTTCCTTCGGGGGCAGGATCGCGAGCCGGCCGGTGTCCATCCAGCGAGTGCGGTGACCGGAGTTCCAATGACCGTGGAGAAAGACTTTCAGGTGAGCGACCGTCGTCAGGACCCCTCCACACCGGCACGGGTCCGGCCGTACGCCCCCGCGCGGGGGCCCCATGTATTCCGCCGTTCCGGAGCCGTTCTGTGATCACCTTCCTGTTCCTGGTCCTGTCCGTGGGGCTGGCGGGGAGCTGGGTGCTCACCGGCCAGATTCGCCGCTTCGCGCTGGCCAACGCCATCCTGGACATGCCCAACGCGCGCAGCTCGCACGCCATTCCCACGCCGCGGGGCGGGGGGGTGGCCATCGTGCTGCTGGTGCTGGGCGGAACGCTGCTGGCTTCGTACCTGGGCGTGCTGCGCAACGAGGCGGCCGCCGCGTTCATCGGCGGCGGCGGCCTGGTGGCGCTGGTGGGGTGGCTGGACGACCGCCGCGGCGTGCACTTCATCCCCCGCGCCCTCACGCACCTGGTGGCCGCCACCTGGGCCGTGTACCTGCTGGGCGGGCTCCCCTCCTTTCAGGTGGGACCCGGCGAGCACGTGCGGTTGGGCGGCGTGGGCGCGGTGCTGGCCGTGCTGGGGATCGTCTGGGCGACCAATCTCTACAACTTCATGGACGGCATCGACGGCATCGCCGGGGGGCAGGCGCTCTCTGCGGGTGTCTTCGGCGGCTCGCTGCTGCTGCTGTCCGGGGGCGGCGGGCTGGCGTCGGTGGCGTTTCTGCTGGCGGCGGCCAGCACCGGGTTTCTGATCTGGAACTGGGCGCCCGCCAAGATCTTCATGGGCGACGTGGGGAGCGGCTTTCTGGGCTTCAGCTTTGGCACGCTGGCGGTCGCGTCGGAGAACGGCGGCAGGGTTCCGCTGCTGCTGTGGGTGCTGCTGCTGGGCGTGTTCGTGGTCGACGCCACCGTCACTCTGCTGCGCCGCACCCTGGCTGGCGAGGTGCCGTACGCCGCCCACCGCGACCATGCCTACCAGCGCGCCGTGCGCAGCGGGTGGAGCCACGGCCGGGTGAGCGCGTGGGTCATGGCGTTCAACCTGGCGCTGGGCGGCCTCGCCGTCGCCGCCTGGCTGGTGCCGGGGCTGATGATGCAGATCTTCGTGGGCGGCCTGCTGGCGCTCCTGGTCCCGTACGTGATCGTGGAGCGGCGCAAGGCCATGTTCCAGGAAGGCGCCGAGCCCAAGCCGACCATGCCGCGCCGCGCACCCTGACGTCGGGGTCACGCGAAGGACGCGGAGAAAAAGAGGTTCTTCGTCGATTTTGTTGCAGGTAAACAGACCCGACGCCGAACTGTCATCCCGAAGGAGGCGCCTGCACCGAACTCGGCCCGTGCAGGATTCCCATGGCGCCGACTGAGAAATCTACTCACCCGTGCTGGTGATCCGGCCCACGGCTCGGTCCTCGCCCCGCTTCTGTCCGGCGCATCGGAGGCGGATCCCGGGACGTGCGCCAGCCATGAGCGTGGGTGAGTAGATTTCTCGGTCGCCGCACCAAGATCCTGCATGAGCCAAGTCCTCGCGGGCGCCTCCTTCGAAATGACAGCGGCGCGGCCGCGTGCAACCAAAAAAAGGCGTTCTTCGTCGATTTTGTTGCGGGTAAACAGACCCGACGCCGAACTGTCATTTCGAAGGAG
>DATABT010000140.1:0-13282 GCA_036259455.1 Longimicrobium sp.
AGCAGAGAACCCGGTGTCCTCTGCTCCTCTGCCTCTCTGCTGCTCTGCGTGAAATGCCTTTTCCCCGGATCAGCGGATGACCTGCTCCTCCGGCTGCTCCTCTTCTTCGCCGTTGCGGCGGTCGCGCGGCGGGCTGCCGAAGCTGTACGAGAAGCTCAGCACCGCCGAGCGCGCGCTCCAGCGGCTGCGGCCGATCTGGATGTGCGTGGGGTCGCGCGTCTCGAACGACGAGCGGTACAGGTTGAAGGGGTCCGTCACCATCAGGTTCACCGTCGCCCGGTCCTTCAGAAAGCTCTGGCGGATGCCCACGTGCGTCATCAGCGAGCTGCTGATGCGCCCCTGCGGCACGTCGCGGGCGGGCGAGTAGTAGCCCATGGCCTGCACGGCCAGCTTTTCCGTGACCCGCGCGCTCAGGTTGCCGCGCGCGCTCCACCGCATGGCATCTCCCGAGTAGTCCGTCGACAGGTTGCTGGCGTTGCGTACCTCGCGCGAGCCGCTGACGCTGAAGTTGCCGCTCACGCCGTGGATGGGGCGAAAGCTGGCCGTCAGCGACGTGCCGTACGACTCCACCGACGCCAGGTTCTCCCAGGTCACCGTGGAGACGCCCCGCGCGTCCACCGTCTTGATCTGCGTCCAGTCGTCCGTGGTCCGGCGGTAGTAGGGCGAAAAGCGCAGCGTGCCCCAGGTGCTCGTAAGGCTGGTCTCCAGGCTGAGCGAGCTGGTGTACTGCGGGTCGATGTCCGGATTGCCCACGTAGCGGTTCAACGGGTCGTTGGACCGGTCCACGGGGTTCAGGATGCCGGGATGGGGCCGCCGCACGCGCCGCGAGTAGGAGAGGCGGATGTCGCGGCCGCCGCCCAGGTCCCAGCGGATGTTGGCGCTGGGGAACAGGCTGAAGTAGCCGTTCTCGTACGTCTCGTCGGTCTCCGGCACGTCCAGGCGCGTGTCCGCCCGCTCGGCGCGCAGCCCCACCTGCGCGCTCACCTTGCCGATCATCCGCGACGCCGTGCCGTACAGCGAGTGAAAGGTCTCGCGGTAGCCAAAGCCGGTGAGGGTGGTGATGGCCGCCACCGTCTCGTCCCCGTTCTGAAAGATCTCCAGCACGCGGTCCTCGTCCGTGTCCTGCACGCGCGCCTGGTAGCCCAGCTCCAGGCTGCCGCCGCGGCCCCAGGGGCGCACGTAGTCCGCGCGCAGCTGCACCTCGCGCTCGCTCTCGTCGTTGTCGTCCAGCGTGAGCTGGGGCGGAAGGTCCGACGGGTCGCCGCCGGGCTCCAGGGTGCGCCGCAGGACGCGGCTCCAGCTGTCGTCGTTGCCCGTCTCGTACTCCACGTCCACCGACAGCTGGTGGCCGCTGCCGCCCACCGAGCCGCCCCCTCCGCCGGGGCCGCCGCCGAACCCGCCGCGAAAACCGCCGGGTCCGCCGCGACCCATCCGCCCGCCGCCCGGGCCGCCGGGGCCCCCGCCCTCACCACCCTGACGCCGCTGCTGCTCCGCCTCGCGCCGCTCCTCGGCCGTGGGGCCGAAGTCGTGCCGAACGCCGGCGGAAAGGTCCAGGTTCAGCCGCCGGTCGCGGCTTTCGGAGGAGCGGTCGTACAGCTCCAGCAGGGTTTCGGCCTCGTCCATCTCCCGGTACGTGGTCACCCCGTCCGCGTCCCAGCCGTTGCGCCACATGCCGAATTCGCCGTGGACGGTGGTGCGCTCTGTCACCGCGAGCTCCGCGGTCAGGTCCAGGTTGCCGCTGAGCCCCTCGCGGTCGTTCCGCGCGTCCTGCTGCAGCAGGGTGACGGGCGTGGTGAGCAGGTTCTGGCGCAGGTCGAAGCTCGTGGTGCGGCGGTCGCTGCGGCGCAGGAACCCGCCGCCGAACAGCGTAAGCCGCCCGCGCTGAAAGGTCAGCCGGCCGCCGCCGCCCAGCTCGCCGCGGCTGGACGCGTTGGTGAACAGGCTGCCGCTGAGCCCCAGGTCCACGTTCTTCTTCAGGACGATGTTGACGATGCCGCCCGCGCCCTCCGCCTCGAAGCGCGCCGACGGGTTGGGGATCACCTCCACCCGGTCGATGCGGTCGGCGGGGAACTGCTGAAGAAAGAGCTCCAGCGACTCGCCCTGCATGGGCGCCGGGCGGCCGTTCAGGTAGATCTGCGCCGACGTGCCGCGCAGCTGCACCCCCCCGTTCACGTCCACCTCAAGCTCCGGCACGCTGCGCAGCACGTCCGTGGCCATGCCGCCGGACGCCACGGGCATGTCACGGGTGCTGTAGATGGTGCGGTCCGCCGCCACGATGGCCGTCGCCGCCTCCGTCCGCACCTCCACCTCCTCCAGGAGCAGCGTCGCCGCCGCGAGCTCCACCGTCCCCACGTCCGTGGCGCCGCCGGCGGAGACCGTCACCCCGGACCGGCGGGCGGAGGAGTAGCCCAGCCGCGCGGCCTGCAGTGTGTACGTCCCCGGCGCGGCGACGATGCGGAACCGGCCCGCCGCGTCCGTGCTGGCCCCCGCGACGGCGGAGGTGTCTCCCGCCGCGCGCAGCGTCACGTTGACGGCGGCGAGCGGGCGGCCGGACGGCGACTCCACCACGGTGCCCGTGAGGGTGCCGTTCTGTGCCGCGGCGGCCGGGGCGAACGCCAGGGCCGCCACCGCGGCCAGGGCGAGGGAATATGACTTCGTGAACCGCATCACTCTGCCGGGCTCGGTCGGGTACGGGCCGCCGCACCGTGCGGCGGCGCGAAAATCGGGGCGGTCTCCGCTCGCACGTCGCGGGCCGCCCGGGCTGCATCCTCCGTCCCCGTGACAGCCGGCGGCCCCGAAACGTTGGGCGCACCTTTCACCTTACCCTTTCCCTGCGCCCCCGCGCGTGCCATGATGCGTGAGGTGCGCGTGTGGCGCAAAGTGGATTGTCCGGGAACGGAAAGGGTCGGGGATGGCGCAGGTGAACGGGGAGGGGCCGGCGGCGGCGAGCGGGACGTTCCGCGTCGGCGGGGAGCTGGAGGTGCATCGCCTGGGCTTCGGGGCGATGCGCATCACGGGGAAGGGAGTGTGGGGGCCGCCCGCGGACCGCGAGGAGTGCATCCGCGTGCTGCGGCGCACGGTGGAGCTGGGCATCAACCTCATCGACACGGCGGATTCGTACGGCCCCGGCGTGAGCGAGGAGCTGATCGCGGAGGCGCTGCATCCGTATCCCGCCGGGCTGGTGATCGCCACCAAGGCGGGCTTCGACCGCACGGGGCCGGACCGGTGGGTGATGAACGGCCACCCCAAGCACCTGCGCGCAGCCTGCGAGGGGAGCCTGCGGCGGCTGAAGGTGGACGTCATCGACCTGTGGCAGCTGCACCGCGTGGATCCCCAGGTGACGGCGGAGGACCAGTACGGGGTGATGAGCGACCTGATCGCGGAGGGAAAGATCCGCCACGCGGGGCTCAGCGAGGTGACGGTGGAGCAGATCGGGGCCGCGCGCCGCATCGTCCCCATCGCCACGGTGCAGAACCGCTACAACGCGGCGGACCGCGAGTGGGAGGGCGTGCTGGACTGCTGCGACCGGGAGGGGATCGGCTTCATTCCCTGGTATCCGCTGGCGGTGGGCAGGCTGGCGGAGGCGGGCGGCCCGCTGGCGGACGCGGCGCGGCGGCTGGGCGCGGAACCGTCGCAGGTGGCGCTGGCGTGGCTGCTGCGCCGCTCCCCGGTGATGCTCCCCATCCCCGGCACCAGCAAGGTGAAGCACCTGGAGGAAAACACCGCCGCCGCGTCTCTGGAGCTGACGGACGAGGAGTTCGAGCGCATCGCGGAGGGGGCGGGGGAGGAGTGATCTCCCGGTCCCCACGGTTGATTTCCTGAGGGAGGCGCCGCGCCGCAGATGGCGGCTGCGACGAGGCCGGAGCGCCGACCGAAGGATCTCGCCTGCAGAACCGCGGGGCCGGCATCCACACCACGAGGCCGGCTCCGCGGTGGGGAGAGGAGATCCTTCGGTCGCGCGCAAGCGGTTGTGTGGGTTGCGGTTTCACGCGGCGCTCCCTCAGGAAATCATCGGGTTTCCGGGTGCCGGGAGGCTGCCGGCGCAACGTGAATCGCTAATCTCTGGGCCGATTCCCATCCATCCATCCATCCATCGTGACGAGGGTACAATGAGAAGACACATCTTCATTTCGTATCGCTTCAAGGACCGGAACATCGCACACAACGTCGAGACGTTCTTTCAGACGCAGGGTGGAACTTGCGACGGAAAGCCAAAATACGTGGAGCAAAACCTCTCGTCAGAAGACAGTGGCGTCATCGAGGCGGAGATCCGGCGAGTAATGGACCAATGCATGGGTGTGTTGCTGGTGGTAGGCGATGACAACCATAACAGCACGTGGATCGATTACGAGGTTGCGCATGCTGATGGCAGCCGGTTGCCGATCGTTGCCGTTCGCCTCCCGGGATACACCGGCGGTGTGCCGCAACGCGTCCAGAACCGCGTTCGCGCTCAGGAAATCCCGTTTGTTGCGTGGGAACAGACTGCCCTCTGTACGGCATTGAACAAAATGGAGGGTATGCGCAGCTCGATTCGGTCGACCGCCTGATAACCCCGTGACCCCCCTCCGCCGGAGAACGCACCATGAGCGCCGACAACGAAGTCGTCATCCGCATCGGGCAGGAGAAGTACCGCACGGAGGTGGACGCGGGGGGGCGGACGCTGGTGGTGGACGAGCCCGCCGAGGCCGGCGGCGGGGGCGGCGCGCCCACGCCGTACGACCTGCTGCTGGGCTCCATCGGCGCGTGCACGGCCATGACGCTGCGGATGTACGCCGACCGCAAGGGGTGGCCGCTGGAAGGCGTGACCGTGCGCCTGCGCCAGGCACGCTCCCACGCCAGGGACTGCGCCGACTGCGCGACCAGGCACGTGGGCATCAACCAGATCGAGCGCGAGCTGGAGCTCAGCGGGCCGCTCACCGGCGAGATGCGCGAGCGCCTGACGCAGATCGCCGACCGCTGCCCCGTAAAGCAGACGCTGGAGCGCGGCATCACCATCGTCGCGGCGCAGCCGGTGTGAGGCGGACGGGGATTTTTCGCACATGGCGTGCGATCCTCCCGCTGCTGGGCGCATGCCCGCCGTGCGCGGCATCCGCCCGCTCGCCGCGCCCGGGGCGTACGCGCGCCTGCCGGCGTACGGCGCGTTCGTGCGCGGCTTCGTGCTCCCCTTCGGAGTGGTCGTGCCGCTGATCGCGATCGCCCTTCGCCGGCAGCGCAGAGCGGCGACGGCGGCTGCGCGGCGATGATGGACGGGCGGAGGGGGGAAAGGAAACGAGCGAGGACGCGGAGGGAGGACTGCGCACCCGCGCGTCCTTTCGTTGTGCAACGGCTCCTGGATTCACCGGTTCCCACACCATGAAACGCGAAGACTATCTGCGGCTGCTGCGGAAGGCCCCCGTGCGCAACCTGTCGCTGGGGTATGCAGCCGTGACGCTGTTTCCGGAAGACGAGATCGACGCGGGCCAGGTGGGCTACGCGGTGGATCCCGACGGACACCCGCTCACCGGCGGTGCCGACGGCGACTGGCGGCGAGCCTGGCTCGTGATCGGGCATGAGGAATCGACGGGAGATCCCATCTTCATCGATTTCGAGAAGCCGATGATGCCGGTCTGCACGGCCATGCACGGCATGGGTGACTGGCAGCCGGAACAGATCGCCGATTCCGCGGCGGCCTTCCTCCGCTCGCTGGAGGTGGTCGCCGAGGTGGCGCACGGGCGCGAATCGCCGGAAGCGGTGAAGCACAACCCCGTGGGCGACGACGAGCGCACGCGGGCGTTGCGACGCGTGCAGGAGCTCAACCCCCGGTCCGACCTGCAGTTCTGGCGCATGCTTCTGGACGAGGAGTTCTAACGATCGTCGCCGCGCGGCCGGTGCGACGCGGGTTCCGCCGGCACCGGTGGCAACGAACCTGCTACACGGCCCGCCGTGGGTACCGCTCCGGGAACACGCACAGATCATGAGACTCGCCGAGTTCATCCGCACCAGCCGGGAGCCGATCCTCGCCGAATGGGAGGCATTCGCGCGCACCTGTCTGCCGGCCAGCGGCTCCATGGACGTCGAGGGCCTGCGTGACCATGCCGACCAGATGCTCACCGTCATCGCGAACGACCTTCAGACTCCGCAGGACCACCTTGAACAGTCCGAGAAATCCAAGGGCCACGCCCCTGCCGATGACTCCGACGCCTCCACGGCGGCGGAGGAACACGGGGCCGGCCGGGCCGACAGCGGGTTCACCGTGGAGCAGATGGTGGCCGAGTACCGGGCGCTGCGGGCCAGCGTGCTCCGGCTGTGGACCCGCGCGCAGGGGGAGCTGGTGCCCGCGGACCTGGAAGACCTGACCCGCTTCAACGAGGCGATCGACCAGTCGCTGGCGGAGTCGGTGTCGCGCTACAACCAGAACCTGGAGCAGGCGAAGGAGATGTTCCTGGCCATCCTGGGCCACGACCTGCGCACGCCGCTGGGCGCCATCTTCACCTCCGCCCGGTTCATGCTCGACACCGGAGAGCTGGAAGAGCCCCACCGCACCCTTACCGGGCGCATCGCGGCGAGCTCCACGCGCACGCTGCACATGGTGGGCGACCTGCTGGACTTTACCCGCAGCCGGCTGGGAGGGGGCATCCCCATCGTGCGCGCGGAGATGAGCCTGGGAAAGGTGGTGCGCGACGTGGTGGACGAGATCGCCGCCTCCGCCGCGGGGGTCCGCATCCGGGTCGACACCCGTGGCGAGCAGCGGGGGGAATGGGACGCGGCCCGCATCAGCCAGGCACTGGGCAACCTGATCGGCAACGCGGTGCAGCACGGGACGACGGGCGGAACGGTGACGGTGTCGATCCGCGACGAGGGGGAGGAGGTCGCCATCGCGATCCACAACCGGGGCGCGCCGATTCCGCGTGACCAGCTCGACGGGCTCTTCAACCCGATGAAGACCCGGGAGTCGCCCCGGGCCCCGTCGGCCCGGGGGCCCACCGGCAGCCTGGGGCTGGGCCTGTACATCGCCGAGCAGATCGTTGGCGCCCACGGCGGGCGTATCCAGGTGGATTCCTCGGACACCGACGGCACCACCTTTACCGTCCTGCTGCCGCGCCATGCCCGGTCGCACGCCCACCCGCCGGGCGGCATGCGGGACCGCGGCTGAGCGTGCGTTCGTCCGCGCGCTGATACCGCGTTTGCGCGCATCCCCTCTTCCGGCGAGTTGGGCGGGAGCGGGGATGCGTTTTCCACCCGGTGGATGAACTCCCATGCCCCACGATCCCACCCTCTTTCCCGCGGCGCAGCCGCTGGACGCGCACAACCGGCGGCTGCTGGAGAACGTGCATCCGCCCGCGTGGAAGAATCCGCAGCCGAAGGACCGGTACCACCTCGTCGTGATCGGCGCGGGGACGGCGGGGCTGGTGACGGCGGCCATCGCGGCGGCGCTGGGGGCGCGGGTGGCGCTCGTGGAGCGCGCCCTGATGGGCGGCGACTGCCTGAACGTGGGATGCGTCCCCTCCAAGGCCGTTCTGGCCGCCGCGCGCGGGTGGCGGGCGGCACGCGACGCCTCCGCGCGCTTCCACGGCCCCGCCGTGGACGGCGACGGCGACTTCGCGGCGGTGATGGAGCGGATGCGGCGGATCCGCGCGGACATCAGCCCCGTGGACGGCGCGCCCCGCTTTCGCGACGAGCTGGGCGTGGACGTGTTCCTGGGCGGCGCGCGCTTCGTGGCGGACGACGCGGTGGAGGTGGATGGCGCCCGTCTCCGCTTTCATCGCGCGGTGATCGCCACGGGCGCGCGGGCCGCCATCCCGCCGATCGAGGGGATCGACGCGGTCGCGTCTCTCACCAACGAAACCGTCTTCTCCCTGACGGAGCGGCCGGGGCACCTGGCCATCGTCGGCGGCGGGCCGATCGGGTGCGAGCTGGCGCAGGCGTTCGTTCGCTTCGGCGCGCGGGTGACGGTGATGGAGAGCGGCCCGCGCATCCTCCCCCACGACGACCCGGACGCGGCGGAGGTCGTCGCGGCCGCGCTGCGGCGGGAGGGGGTGGAGATCCTCACGGACGCGCGGATCGACGCCGTGCGCGAGGACGGGGCGGGGAAGACGATCCGCCTGACCCGCGCCGGCGCATCCACCGGGATCGTCGCATCCCACCTCCTCGTCGCCGCCGGGCGCGCCCCGAACGTGGAGGGGCTGGGGCTGGAGGCCGCGGGCGTGGAATACGAGCGGAAGGGCGTGGCCGTGGACGAGCGGATGCGGACGTCCAATCCGCGCGTCTACGCCATCGGCGACGTGGCGTCTCGCTTCCGCTTCACCCACGCGGCGGACGCACAGGCGCGGATGGTCGTGCGCAACGCCCTCTTCTTCGGGCGGGGAAGGGCGAGCGATCTGATCATCCCCTGGTGCACGTACACCAGCCCGGAGCTGGCGCACGTGGGCATCTCCGCGGACGAGGCGGCGCGCGCCGGGGACGCGGTGACGACCATCACCATCCCGCTTTACGACAGCGATCGCGCGCGGACGGACGGGGCGACGGAGGGCTTCTTTCGCGTGCACCTGGAGGGCGCGTCGGACACCATCCTGGGCGCCACGCTTGTCGCCGAGCACGCGGGCGACGTCATCAGCCAGGTCACCCAGGCGATGACGGCGGGCGCGGGGCTGGGCAAGGTGGGCGAGACCATCTTTCCGTATCCCACCACCGCCGAAGTGCTGCGCAAGGCGGCGGATGCGTGGCGGCGCGGCAGGCTGACGCCGGCGGCCAGGCGGGCGTTCGGCCTCTTCTTCCGCGTCCGGGGGTGAGGGACGGGCGCGCCACGGGTCACCTGACCCTGTACGCCAGCCGGCGCGGGCGATATGTTGTGGAAACGTTTACAGCACCCCGGCCGCGCCGGCGCATTCCGCAAGGGATGCGCTATTTTGATGGAGAATGGCCGTAATTGGCGCGTTGCGTACGCCTGCATGCGGTGGTTAGAATGAATGTCCACGATTCCCTTTTCAGCCACGCCGCCCAGCTGGTACGTGCGCGCGCTCCCTCCCCCTGACGTGACGATGCTCACACCCGCGTCCCGCGCGGGGGAGGAGTGCCCGTGACGGTCGCGAACGGCGCCCGGACCCTGCGCATCCACATCCCCTCCGTGACCGACTTTCGCGACGCGGGTCCATGGTTTCTGGAAGGTCCCGCCATGCTCGCCGCGGTTTCGCCGGCGGGCACCGTCGTGGCCTGCAGCCGCGCGGCCGCGGGCGCCGTGGGCCGTACCCCCGAGGAGCTGGAGGGGACGGCGTTCACCACCCTGTACCACCCCGAAGACCGCCCCGCCGCCTGCGCCGCCCACACCGACGCCCTGGACGCGCCGGGCACGGACGTGCACCGGGACCTGCGCCGGCTGCGCGCGGACGGCGGCGTGTTTCGCGTCCGCGAGACGCTGCGGGCCGTCGAGGGGGCGGGCGGGACGATCGTGCTGATCCACACGCAGCCGGCGGACGAGGCGCGGCCGCGGGAGCACGAGGAGCGGTACGCGCTGGCGCTGGAGGGGTCCAGCGAGGGGTTGTGGGACTGGGACATGGTGTCGGGACGCCTGCATCCCTCGCCCCGGCTCAAGGCGCTGCTGGGGTACGCGGACGACGAGGCGGGCGACGACCCCGCGGAGTGGCTGGAACGCATCCACGCCGACGACGTGGACGCCCTGCGCGCGGCCATCGACCTGCTGCGCACGGGCGAGCGGCCGTACGTGGAGGCGCTGTACCGCATGCGCCACCGCGACGGCAGCTGGCGCTGGACGCACATGCGCGCCGTGGCGGTGATGGGAGCCGACGGGCGGGCCATCCGCGTGGCGGGGAGCCTGAGCGACGTCACGGAGCGCAAGGTGGCCGAGGAGCTGGTGCTGCACAACGCGCTGCACGATTCGCTCACCGGCCTTCCCAACCGCACGCTCCTGCTGGACCGCGTGGGGCTGGCGCTGCGCCGCGGCGCCCGCAACGCCCGCTCCTGCGCGGTGCTGTGCGTGGGGCTGGACGGCTTCAAGGTGGTGAACGACTCGCTGGGCCACCACGTGGGCGACCAGCTGCTGGACGGCGTGGCGCGCCGGCTGGAGAACGGCCTGCGCTCGGCGGACACGGTGGCCCGCCTGGGCGCGGACGTGTTCGCGGTGCTGCTGGACGAGCTGCGCGACCCGGCGGAGGCGCGCGCCGTGGCCGACCGGGTGCACGAGGCGCTGGCGGAGCCGTTCACGCTGGCGGGGCGCGCGGTGTTCGCCACGGCCAGCATCGGCATCGCGGGCGCGGGCGAGGGCGCGACGGCCGAGGTGCTGGTGCGCGACGCGGAGACGGCCATGTACCGCGCCAAGTCCCGCGGCCGCGCGCGCAGCGAGATGTTCGACGCCACCATGCAGGCCACGGCGCTGCAGCGGCTGCACCTGGAGACGGACCTGCGCGGCGCGGTGGAGCGCCAGGAGTTCGAGCTGGCCTACCAGCCCGTGGTTTCCCTGGCGGACGGGCGCATCGCGGGGTTCGAGGCGCTTGCCCGGTGGCGGCATCCGGAACGCGGGCTGCTGCAGCCGGCGGAGTTCATCCCCGCGGCGGAGGACACGGGGCTCATCGTCCCCCTCGGCCGCTGGGTGCTGCGCGAGGCCTGCCGGCAGATGCGCGAGTGGAACCGCCGCTACGGCGCGGCCCTCTCGGTGAACGTCAACCTCTCGCCGCGCCAGTTCGGCGATCCCAGCCTGGCGCGCGACGTGGCGGAGGCGCTGCGCGAGACGGAGCTGCCCGCCGCGTTCCTCAAGCTGGAGATCACCGAGAACCTGCTGATGGGCGACGCGGGCGGCGCGGCCTCAACGCTGGAGGAGCTCAAGACGCTGGGCGTGGACCTGTGCATCGACGACTTTGGCACGGGATACTCGTCGCTCAGCTACCTGCACCGCTTTCCCATCGACACGCTCAAGGTGGACCGCTCCTTCATCGCGCGGCTGGGCGACGGGCAGACGGAGCAGATCGTCCGCACCATCCTGGTGCTGGCGCAGACCCTCGGGCTGCGCGCCGTGGCGGAGGGCGTGGAGACCCCCGAGCAGGCGGATTCGCTTCGCACGATGGGGTGCGAGTACGCGCAGGGCTTCCGCTTCTCCCACCCCGTCGCGGGCGATGCCGCGGGCGCGATGATCTGGCGGCAGCGGCTGAGCGCGTGAGGGAAAAGTGCGTGAGTGCGTGAGTGCGTTAACGCGGGAGTGAAGGCGGCAACCTTCCGCCCCCCGCCGCGAAGCGCCAGAAAGTGAAGCCCCGCCGGGCGAGCTCCGCGAGCTCAGGGCGGGGCTTCTGGCATTTCAAGCCGCGGGTTTAGACCCGTGGCGGCGGCGGACGATACGTCGCATTGTCTTCGTGCACAACCATTTAGCGCGTAATCTGCAGGCGCGGAGGTTGCGTCCGTCCACCCGCCTGACGGGCCCGGCAACGGAGAGGGCCGGGCGTTACCACTCGAGCCGGGAGGCGGCGATGGGCAACACCTGGACGAGAGCGCGCGCGGCGATCTTCGGCACCGCGGTCTTCGGCGCGATGGCGATGGGCGGCTCGGCCGTCGCCGCGGCGCCGCGGCCGGCGCAGGATTGCTACAACCCCGCGGCGGCGTGCGTCACCCCGGCGGAATGCATCAAGTTCTGCTTCCCGCGCGGCGGCCGCTGCAACGCCCCGCTCGGGCAGCAAGGCTGCTGCGCCTGCAACCGGTAGGCGAGCGACGCGCCCCGGGTCGTGGTGCGTCGGCTGAAATGCGGTGCACCCCGCCCATCCACCCCCGGTTGAGATCCGCGAACGCCCGGGTTCAACCCGCCGGTCGCCACAGGATGAAACCCGGGGCTAGAAAGGCCATAAGCCCCGCCCTGGGCTCGCGGAGCTCGCCCGGCGGGGCTTCACCGCTCGTTTCGCCACGCCCGGCGCGCGTGGAACGTCCCGCGCGAAATCTCACCCGGCGACGTGCGGACGCGCGGGTGCGTGGAACGCCGCACGCGCAAGGATAGACCGCACCCCCGCAGTCTCGTAGTTTCTACTCACGCACTCACGCACTCACGCGCTCACGCACTCACGCACTACCGCACTCACGCACTTTGTCGTCTTCCGTCTACGCCCAGAAGATCGCCGCGGAGCTGGGGCTTCGCGCGCCACAGGTTTCCGCCGCGCTGGAGCTGCTGCTGGCGGGCAACACCATCCCGTTCGTCGCCCGGTATCGTAAAGAAGCCACCGGCGAGCTGGACGAGGTGCAGCTGCGCGACGTCCGCGACCGCCACGAGTACCTGGCGGAGCTGGACGAGCGCCGCGCCGCCATCCTCAAGTCCATCGACGAGCAGGGCAAGCTCAGCCCGGAGCTCAAGGCGCGGATCGACCGCGCGGAGACCAAGAGCGCGCTGGAAGACCTGTATCTTCCCTACAAGCCCAAACGCCGTACCCGCGCCACCATCGCCCTGGAGCGCGGGGTGGGGCCGCTGGCGGAGCTGCTGTGGGCGGGGGATACGACGGACGCGGAGCTGAAGGCGCGCGCCGCGGCTTTCGTGGACGCGGAGAAGGGCCTCGCGACCGTGGACGATGCGCTGGCCGGCGCGCGCGACGTCTGCGCGGAGCGGGTGAGCGAGGATGCCTCCGCCCGCGCGTACGTGCGCGATCAGGTGCGGCTGCGCGGCGTGCTGGAGAGCAGGGCGGCGCGCGGCAAGGAGAACGAGGTCAGCAAGTTCCAGGACTACTACGACTTCAGCGGCCCCCTCAGGGACATGCCCGGCCACCGCATCCTGGCGGTGCGCCGCGGCGAGGCGGAGGGGTACCTGACCGCGCGCATCGTGGCGCCGGACGAGGAGCTGGTGGCCGCGCTGCGCCGCCGCTTCGTGGACGGCCACCGCGCGCCGGAGCAGATGGGGATGGCGGTGGAGGATGCGTATCGCCGCCTCATCTCCCCGTCCGTGGAAGTGGAGGTGCGGATGGAGCTCAAGACGCGGGCGGACGAGGAGGCCATCGCCATCTTCGGCAAGAACCTGGAGGCGCTGCTCCTTCAGCCTCCGGCGGGGGGACGGACGGTGCTGGGGGTCGATCCGGGCTACCGCACGGGGTGCAAGCTGGCCGTCGTCAGCAACACGGGCGCGCTGCTGGCCACGGGCATGGTCTACCTGCACCAGGAAGACCGGGCGCGGCGCGAGCTGGCGTCTATCATCCAGCAGCACGGCGTGGAGCTGGTGGCCGTGGGCAACGGGACGGCCAGCCGGGAGACGGACAGGCTGGCGAAGGACGCCGTCCGCGACCTGCCGGCGGAGAAGCGGCCCGCGGTGGTGATGGTGAACGAGGCGGGC
>DATABT010000141.1:0-4372 GCA_036259455.1 Longimicrobium sp.
TGTCCGCCCCCGGGTGCGCGGGCCGCGGGGGGGTCGGCCCCCGCCGATGTGCGCGCTCAGGCCGGGGGGGGCGGACAGGTGCACGGCGGATCGCCGCCGCCGCACGAGGATCGCAGACGAGGGCGCTACGGATGGCTTGCATCGATCCGCTCCGGCAGGCCAGAGAAGAGGCGGCGGATCGGAATCGCCAGGGGAGACAAGATGACCTGTATATTCAGCGCAAGAGAGGCTTCTCCCTGGGGAGAACGACCGCGCGGAAAACGGAAAACGGAGGACGCGGGCGCGTCCTCCGTTCATCCGGGCACGATTCCGTTCGCCGCCGGAGCGGGCTAGCCGGCGGGGGGATGCGATTCGTCATGGCCGGCCAGCGCGGCGCGGGTGAAGAGGACGTCCATGTCGTAGAGCGTGACGATCTCCGTCTCGAAGCCGCCGGTGGCGGAGACGTCCGCGCCCGGGCCGGAGCCAACGAGGAGGGTGACGTTCACCACCAGCCGTCCGCGCATTCCCGCGGGGGGAACGGCGCCGGCGTCGAGCTGCCCGGTGAGGGGGACGCGCCAGCGCCGCGACTCGCCGGGCGCGATCCGCTCCACCCGGAAGGTCTGCTCCTCTTCCGAGCTGAAGCGGCGCGCGGGCCGGGAAAGGACCGTCCCCCGCGCGTCCGTCACCGTGAGCGCGATGAAGGCCGACATCTCCTCGTTGGCCTTCAGCACCACCGCGGGACCACCGGACGCGGCGCGCAGCGCTACCCGGACCGCGGTCGCGCCGCCGTCCTCCGCGCGCAGCACCTCCAGCGCGGCGTGCAGCCCGCTACGCGGGGCGGTGGCGTGGTACAGCCGCTCGGCGGACATCGTCATTTCCGGCGGACGGGTTCCGGCGTCAGGGCGCGCACGCGAGCGCGGCACGCCGCGCTTCGATGGTGGTGATCATGGGATCGACCACCCCGTGCTCGGCCGTGGTGAAGGCGGCGGCGTCGGTGTGCGCGGCCGTCTTGTTGTTGGCGGCCACGTCCGCCGCCCTCAGCGCCGTCTCCGCGGCCGTGTAGGCGGGGAGCGCCTTGATGGCTGTCCTGGCCGCCGCGGCGTCGGCGGCGCTTGCATCGGGCACCGTCAGCGCCTCCACCGTCGTCTTGAAGGTGGTGAACGCCGGGTTCAGGTCCGCCCGGTACTGGGTGATGTGCACGTCCTCGTGCGCCTGCACGGCGGCGATCATGTAGAAGCCCGAGTCGCTGCCCTGGTTGGCGACGCTGTCCAGGCTGGTGATCATGGTCTGCAGTGTGGTGCAGTCCGACTCGCCGGCTACCAGCGCGTTCGTCACCTCCACCACGCCCGGAAGCAGCCGCACGCCCTGGTGCGCCTGCTGCTCGGCCTTGCTCACCACGCACTTCCACACGGAGCCGTCCTTGAACGCGGTGATGTCGACCACCACGTCGTCCTCCGTGGTCACGCCCCAGCCGGTGGGCGTCTGGTCCATGAGCACCGGCAGATAGTTGATGCTGTTGACTCCCGCCGGGGCCGCGGCCGGCACCGGGAACCGGGGAATGGGCCACCGCTGCACCGCGGGAACGGCGGTGCGCGCCGCCGCCCCCTGCTGGATGGTGTGTGAGAGCTCGTGCGCCAGCAGCCGCCGTGATTCGGCCGCGCCCGCCCGATACTCCCCGGCGCGGAAGTAGATGTCGTGCCCCGTGGTGAATGCGCGGGCGCCCAGCGCGCGGCTGCTGGCGTCCGCGTCCGCGCCGGTGTGCAGCCGCACCGCGCCGAAGTCCGCGCCGAACCGCGGCTCCATGAACGCGCGCTCCGCCGGCTCCAGCGGCCGGCCCGCGCCCCGCATCCGCTGAATGCGGCTCTCCACCCCCGGCTCCACGGCCAGGCCGGCGCCGGACGCGGGCGCGCGCTGGACCATCGCCTTGGGAGCCGCGTGCTTCAGCTGCTTCCTGGTGTCTTCGTCCTCATCCCTGATCCCCTTGGCGCCGGAACGCTTGCCCTCTCCGGCCCCGGCGCCGCGGGGCGCGAGGGCGTGGCCGGGCATGCGCATCACGCGCCCGGCGATGTGCTCGGCTTCCTTCTCCCACGCGTCACCGGGGGTGTTCACCGCCAGCCGTGCCTGGATGAAGGGGCGCGGGGAGTGGATGGGCACGCGGCTGAAGTTGTGCTGGAACCGGCTCCCGGACGCCCGCTCCGGGACGGCGGGTGCGGGGCCCGCCGCGGTTTCGCCGGAAGGCGCCTGGCAAGACGCCGTGGATGGCGGGGCAAAGGTGCGCACGACCGGCTCCTGTCTGCGACGGGGGCGATGATGCCGCGGAAAGTGTTGGACAGGCGCGGCGGTGGGAGAATTCGAACGCTCGGCCGGCGCGTTCCGGGAGAGAAGGGTAATCCTTTCCGCCAGATTGTCCAAGAACAAACGCATTCCCTGGCGCGGCCGGAGCGTCATGCCTGGGCGCGCGGGGACCGGCCTCCTATCCGGGATCGGTCGGAGGCAATGGGGCGGACGCCTCGCGTTCCGCGTGCCGCGTGCGGCCGCCGCGCAGGCGGCCCAGGTGGGTGTCCGCAAAGTCCGCCGGGTACTTGAGCCCGTACCCCAGCGCCCGGTCAAAGCCGATGTGCGCCGCCCAGATCAGCGCGGGCACCGGCGGCCGCCCCGTCGCCAGGGGAAGCGCGGCGGCGATGCACGGGCCCACGTAGCTGTGCGCGAGGTTGTAGCCCAGCGAGCCGATGCGCGGCCCCGCGAGGTACGCCAGAAAGCTGAGGTCCGGCGCCAGGAACAGCACCACCAGCAGCATCCATGAGTGGCCGCCGCGCGCGTACAGCAGCAGCGCGAGCGCGAACACGGCCAGCCCTTCGAGGCGCAGCCAGGTACGGGGCGCGCCTGTCACGGCGCCGGAAAGTGAGGTCGGCATGCCACCAATCTACCGGCTGCCGCTTCCGCCCGCGATGCCGATGCGGCGTGCCGCTGGCGGTCAGCGCGGGTGGCTCAGCGCGCGGGATGCGCGGCCAATAACGCCCGGATCACGCGTGTGGCGTCCAGCGCGGCGGGACGGACGAGGCGCGCGGCTCCAAGCTCCTGCAGCACCCATGACGAAGTACAGGATGCGTGGCTTGCGATGAGAATCAGAATATCACTTTGCCGAATGGCGTCGTCGGTATCCTGCATCCAATCCACGCCCGGTCGAGGGAAATGTCACACTTGAATACGTCCAGGCCTTCGGCGGTCAGGACCCCGTGGACGAGCGTGGCGTATGCCTCGTCCGGAGCGGAATGCTTAAGGCAGCTCCCTCACGACTTTCGCGAGCTCCTCCGGGCTCCAGTCGATCTCCCGCATTCCCTTGTGCGCGTTCGGGAATCCTCCCCTCCTGGAAGGATGCCGGATGCCGAACTTGGGAATCCGCAACTCGTTCGCGAGGCCGGCCTCGTATTGAATCCACCAGCTGTTGTGCGCTTCATCGCCCACGAGAACGAGCAGCGCCGCGCACCCCGTCATCTGCTCGCGGATCCTGGCCTTGATGAACACTCCTCCCCGCGCGATGAGAATTCCTGCGTTATGTACGCGGGCGTTGCCTCGACCGGCCCGCCGTTCTGCTGAAAGAACTGGAGCAGGTCATTGAGCAGACCCCGCTCGTTGGTGAAGCTGAAGCTGATGAACACGCTGGCCATGATCGAATACCGGGGCCGGGGTGGATACAGGAGCGGGTTCGGTGGCTGCGCCGAGCCTCCGAACCGTGGTGTCGGACGCACTGCCCCGATTTCGCAGTGAGATGAACGACAAAGCGCCGCCGCACCTGCGCGAGGTGCGGCGGCGCCTGCGTGGCTGGCGGCGTGCGATCGCGGCCCTGGCTCTTACTGCGCGCCGGCGGCGGCGCGGAAGCCGCTGAGGCAGGCGCGGGTGCGCTCGTCCAGCAGCCGCTCCAGCGCCGACACGGCCGCCTCGTGCGCGTGGCCGTCGGCGCCCAGCGCCTGCGCCAGCGTGGCGCAGCAGACGTCGCGCACCAGCTGCACCTCGTGCAGCAGCTGGGCCTCGCTCCACCCCATGCGGGAGCGCTGCGCCCCGTGCAGCTCGCCGATCAGCCGCTGGATGCGGCTGCCGTCCGCCAGCAGCTCGCTGGGCTCACCGTGCCCGCCCGCCAGGATCGCCAGCGAGTTGGCGACGTCGATGATCAGCGTGCCCAGGTGGTCCGCCACGTCCACGTTCGACATCTCGTACGTGAACCCCAGCGCCGGGTCTGCCCGCGCGCGGCGGACGAACTCGTCCACCGTGGCCGCCACCTGCCGCAGCAGCGCCTCGCCCGCCGAAGCGAGCGCGCGTCCGGCCGCCTTGCGCGCCAGCTCCAGCTCCCCGTCGGGGAGAGGGAGATCGTCCGCCCCGGCGTCATGCACGGCCG
>DATABT010000142.1:0-3584 GCA_036259455.1 Longimicrobium sp.
CTTCGTATTCTCATTGGCGGGTGCACGGTCGCCATCCGGTCACGAGAGATGCGGCCGATCCGGCCCCTTCGTCGTTTCGACCGGATACGCCTGAGCGTTTTTGCCGAGCTTGCGATGCGCCGCAGATACGAGGTCGATGCCCGCGACGTCAGCCAACCGGAGGACGCCCAGAAACACGTCCGCGAGCTCTTCCTCGACCTTCTCCCGCCGCTCCTCCATGGCGGGCTGATCCCACCTGAACAAGGCGAGCAGTTCCCCGGCTTCGGTGGAGATCAAAGCGGCGAGATTGCGCGGCGTGTGAAACCGTTCCCAATCGCGGTCGCGAGCGAACTCCGCGAGGCGGTGCTGCAGGGCGCGAATCTCGTCGCTCATCCGCGGAACCTGTTTTCGTTGTGCCACCGCAGCGCATCTGGATCCGGCCGGAGATCCGCTTGAGCGGGAACGAGAATGCTGCTGCCATGCAGCCGCATGTAGTTGTCGCCGTCATTGAAGTCTTCGCGCATGCGGCGGCTCGCCTCGACCTTGTGTTCGGGCGTGACGGTGAGGTAGCCCGCGTCGAAAAGACGGTGCACGTCTGACCGCAGCAGCAATCCGTTCTGCACCGAATGCGTCTGAACTGCGCTGAAGGGGCGGATGTGCGCTGCCTCCAGCGCGGGCAGGGCCTTCTCGCCGGTGATCGCGCATCTCCTTCTGTACGCATCTGTCACAACCACTCGAAACGTGCCCTGCCCGATCCGCCTGCGGTGCAGCGCTGGGTCGGTAAAGCCCGCCGGGATGATCACCGATGATCCGGCTCGTCCCGGAGCGGCACGCGTGGCCTTCAGCCGCTCCAGAACCGCGTCCCAGATCCACCGCCCATCCCCGCTGCTCAAGTCATAGCTTCGGCCGCGGACGATATTTCGCTGAAAGCCGGGTGGATCCGCAATCCACATCTCCCGGGGCCAGAAGAACGGCTCCACGAGGACGATGCAGCCGATGGTGTAGTCGCTCCAGGGGGCCGGCCGCTCGCGTCGAAGGCGAGCGATGCTCTCACGCACCGTCTCCAGTGACGGCGAGCCGTTCTTGATGCCGAATGCTTCCCACGCGAGGCTGATCGGCAGTTCCGTGTAGTGCTCGAAGAAACCACCGCCAGCGATCGCGTTACGCTCACGTTTGAGCTTGAAAAGCAGCGGCTCGCCGCGGTTCAGGACACCGAACCGGCCACCCCACGGGTTCGGCATCCAGAAGTTGACCTCGTCGATTCCAGGCTGAAGTGACAGGAAATCAAACCACGCACTGTCCGTCTGGGCCACGAACGCGCGCATCTTCAGCCTCCGCCAGTCGGATTAGGAGACGGTGAACCGGGGGGTGACCACTTTTGACCACGGCTGTCGCAATCTAATCGGTACCATCATACATTACGACACCGGAAAGACAAATCCAACCATCGGAGTAGTGTGACGTGCCTGTGAGGCTGCCTGACTGCGTACACCTTCAACAGCACTGAGTGGCCAGCTCATGACCACTCCGTCCACCACCTTGCGGCAAACGATTGTTGTAGAGCAGGCCGTGGCTCTTGATGCCGGTGATCTCCAGCGGCGCGGTATCTCAACACCGCGGGCGGAAAGGTCGGGCGCTGCACGCTCAGCTACACGGTGGGGAAAGAGGTGTCGCTCGTATACCTGCACCCACGGCTCACGTGGAGCGAGGACAACGACTGGATCGAAGTCGCGGGCGTGGAGACTGGCGTCGCGGCCACTCGGCCGGTCTACGAAGACTTCGGCGAGGCACCAGACGACGATCCCGCCCGGCTGGCGCAGTTCGCTCGCAAGGTGCGGCGGGGCCAGGCAAAGTTCAGGCAGAACCTGCTGAAGCTCTACGGTGGCCGCTGCGCGGTGTCGGGGTGGGCTCCGGAATCGGTGCTGGAAGCAGCGCACATCCTCCTTCACGCGGATTCCGGATTGAACCACTCCGAGAACGGCATCCTGCTGCGCGCCGACCTTCACATCCTCTTTGATGATGGGTCTGCTGAAGATCGAGCCCACGACGCACACGGTGGTCCTCGATCCGTCACTCGCGGATACGCCGTACGGGGCGCTGAATGGGACCCCGTTGCGCCCCCGGCTCGATGCGAGTCATCCATCCCCCGAGTACCTGCGCCAGCGCTGGGAATCGCGCGGATAGCCGCCGCGACGCAGGGGTTCCAGTGCACGGGGTGAACGGCGCGGCGCGGGAGATGCAGCGAGGTCGCGGCGCCCGTAACTGGAGGGGCGTGACCACCACGCAGGCAAGGAGGACTCCATGAGAACGGCCTGTGTTGCCGCGGCGGCGCTGTTCGTCGTGGCGAACTGCTCGCAGACACCCAAGGTGGAGACGGACCCGGAGACCGGACGGGTGGACGTGGACGTCGAGGCGCCGGGGCAGCGGGAGGCCTGGGCGGCCACCCTGGCCCCCGTGGGCGGGTCCGGGGTTTCGGGGACGGCCACGGCGATGGAGATGGACGACACCACGCACGCCACCGTCAGCATCACCGGCGCGCGGAGCGGCGGCGTGCACCCGTGGCACATCCACGAGGGCAGCTGCGGGGACGCGCGTCCGCCCATCGTGGGCCCCGCCTCGGCGTACCCGGCGTTGAACGTGGGGAGCGGCGGAACCGCTTCGGCGCAGGCCCACGTGCCGGTGGAACTGAACGAGGCGCGGCGGTACATCGTGAACGTCCACGCCTCGCCCACCGACCTGGGCACCATCATCGCCTGCGGCGCCCTGGACGACTGACCTGCCGCCCGCCGCCGGCCGCAGGGGTATCCGCCAGACGCGGGGGGGCGCGGAGGGCTCCGCACCCTCCGCGTCGGCCCTTTTTTCCCGATCGTGCGCGTCCCCCGCGACAAAGCTCCTATCGGGCCGGTCCGAAAGATGTTACCATTCACCAGGACGCGATGGGTGCACTGAACGAATTCGTGTCTTCGGGTACTCCGCGGGAAGGGTGCGGCCGGTGCCTCTTCTCCGTGTGAGCCCGATGCGTTGGCTCATCGCGGATTTCGTTGCAGCGGACCGCGGTCCACACCCCGCGCATCGTCATTCCGGAAAGGCGCCCACTGAATCTGTGCGGGCAAAGGATCTTCAGGCGCCGACCGGGGAATCTGCTCGCCCGTGCTCGTGGCTCGCGTCCGGTCGCGGACTCGACCCGGTCCGTACGCCGCCCACGGGCGCGTGCGCGGCAGAAAATCTGCGGGCCGCGATCCGGCACGCAGGCCGACCACCCGTACCGGAGCGTAGATTTCTCGGTCGGCGCCACGGAAATCCTGCACCGGCGATGATCGCGCGGGCGCCTCCTTTGACATGACAGCGGCGCCTGGCGTGCAACTTTCGACGACGAGCCAGATCTTTTCCGGCGGGTGACGCGCAGGAGGCAGGGTCGTCGAAAATCGGTCGCGATCCGGCCGCTCAGACGTTCTCCACCCGGACGCGGAACGACGTGATCCCGCTTCACGAAGCAGCACCTTGAACCTGGCGCAGATCGGGCCCATTCTTGGGGCCCTTCTCCCTCGCGGCCGTCCGCCGCGCAGCACCCGCCGCGCGCGGCCCGCATTCCGGTGCCGGGACCA
>DATABT010000143.1:0-7533 GCA_036259455.1 Longimicrobium sp.
CGCGACCGAAGGATCTCCTCTCCGCCACCGTGGGGCCAGCTTCGGAGCACGGAAGCTGGCTCCGCGGTTCTGCAGGCGAGATCCTTCGGTCGGCGCCAGGGTGCTTGCATAGCAGCGGGTTCGGCGCGGCGCCTCCCTCAGGAAATCAAGCCGTTGGACTGATTCTCAAACACACTCTGAGGGAGCGCCCGCGCTCGACTCGAAGGAACGCGAACGGTTGCGGCGCGACCGGAGGACGTTCTGTCCGAACCGAGGGGGCTGGCTTCATGGCCTGGAACCAGCCCCCCGGATATGCCGGGTAAGGTCCGTCGGTCGGCGCCAGGGTGTTCGGCGGAGAGAAGGTGCGGAGTGGCGCCTCCCTGGATGGAAAGGAATTGGACGAGGTTCGTCGAGCGAGGCGTGGCACCCCGCACGGGTGAGTAGATTTCTCAGTCGGCGCCATGGATTCCTGCACCGGTAGCGACCACGCGGGCCCCTCCTTCGTAATGACGGGCCCGGCGCGAACGACTTTCATCCGACAGGGTGCGCGCAGCGCCGAATGATTCAGGATGACTGTTTGGAGGCGAGGTTCAGCAACACCCTCCTTCGTCGGAATGACAACTCCGACCTGCGCGTGGAGCTGAATCGGCGAAGAGCCTCTTTTTTGGAGATTTCTCTTTCGGCGGACGGCCGGGGCGCCGTAACATGGTTGGCGCGTCTGCATGATCTCGATCAATGATTCCAGGGGGGCAACGCGAATGGCGTACAGCGTTTTTGTCAGCCACACGGACGTCGACGTCAAGCTCGCGGAGGCGGTAACGGACCAGATGACGGAGCTGTTCGGCGAACGGGTGATGCTGTACCTGTCGGCCGTGCGGCTGCGCGGCGGAGAGAAGTGGAAGGAAAAGCTCAAGCACGACCTGCGCGCCAGCCACTCCATCATCAGCATCATCACCCCCGAATCCGTGGCCAAGCCGTGGCTGTACGCGGAATGGTCGCACTTCTGGATGGAGGGAAAGCCGTACTTCGTCCTTCTCTGCGGCGACGTGCCGAAGAACCGGCTGACGGATCCCATGCTCGATTCGCAGGTGGTGGACCTGGAGAGCGAGCGCAGCATACGCGGCTTTCTGGACCTGTTCTGCGACCACGCTTCCGTGCCGATGAACGACGCGGAGCTGCGCGGCCACGCGTCGCGGTTCTTTCAGGCGGTTGCGGCGGGGCGCGCCGCCGACCGTACGCGGCTGGTGGAGCGCTACGTCAACGGCTCGGCGCCTCCACCGGAAGACGAGCGGGAGATCCGCGAAATCCTCGACATCCTGTACAGCAAGGGCGAGATCGGCGGCTACCGCTCGTTTTTCCGCCGCCTGCGTCACGACGGCATCAAGGCCAACATGGCGATCCGCGTGTGCGGCAAGGGCGAAGCGGAGCTGGCGGCCACGCTGTGCGAGGACATCACGGCCGCGGACCACCTGGCGCGCGTGGCGTCGGCCCTGCTCGAGGCGGGGCACGGCGACGCACCACCGACGCGGCGCGTGCTGGACCTCGTCGCCGAAAGGAACGGCGCCGAGCTGCGCAAGCTGGCCACCCAGGTCTTTGACCGCGACGGAGAAACGGATGTCTTCCGGTACCTGGTCCGCGGCTTTCGCAACATGTTCGAGCTGCGCAAGGTGGCCGTGCACCTGGTGGAGCGGGGAGACTACACGCGACCCGTGTTCGCGGAGATGATCGCCACCATCGCCCGGACCAATCCGACCGCGCTGCGCGAGGTGGCGCTGGAGTTCATCCGGCGGGACGGGCACCACGGGCAGGTGTTCGAGAGGCTGATGGACGACCTGGTGGCACACAAGCCCAGCGCGGCCATCCCTGTGCTCCAGGCGCTCAAGGAGAGCGACCCGGAGACGCTGCCGGTGCTGTACGAGCGGTACGCGCATCACGACGCCGGGAACGCCGCCGCCGACTGGCTGCGGAAGGAACTGGGGCTGGAATGACCTCGCTCGGCATCTGCACCAGCCGGCGGCACCCCGACGAGCTGACGTGGGAGACGCGCCGGCTGTACGAGGAGGCCTGCGCTCGCTACGACGCCGTGCGCCTGATCGACCCGCGCGCGGTGACGTTCGCCTTCGTGCGTGGAGAAGCGACGCCGCGTCTGGAGCACCGGGGCGAGGACGTCGCGGGGCTGACGACGCTCATCGTCCGCAGCACGACCGGACGCGAGGCGGCCACGGCGGTGCTGGTGCGCGCGCTGCGGCTGTGCGGCTGCGACGTCTTCGATCCCGTGGAGCGGTTCGCGGTCGGCAAGGCGTCCAAGCTGCTCACCACGCTCACGCGATTCCAGTCCGGGGCCGGCACCAGCACGTACGTCAGCTTCAGCCGCGACGGCGCCGCCGCCCTGCTGCGCCGGCTGGGCGCGGAAGGGCGACTGCCGCTCCTGCTCAAGCCCGCGTCGGGTAGAAAGGGGCGCGGCATCCAGGCGATCGACGACGTGGACGGGGGCCTGCGCCTGCTGCAGGACCACTTCGGCTACCGGGAGTACGCGGACGAGCCCTTCTTTCTGCAGGACCTGGTCGCGTTCCGGAAGGAGTACCGCGTCCTCGTGCTGGATGGCGTCGCGCTGGCCGTGGTGGAGAAGGTGCGGCAGCCGGGCTCCATGGCCGCCAACGCCGCCCGCGGCGCCGAGTTCGTGGCCGTCGACGCGCCCGACGTGGTGCGGGCGGCGCTGCCGCACGTGAGCGGCGAGGGAGTCCTGGGCGTGGACGTGGGGGTCGACACGCAGGGCGACGTGCACGTCATCGAGGCGAACCGTGCCCCCGAGTGGGCGGCGTTCGAGGCCGCGACGGGGCTGAACGTCGCCCGGCTGGTCATCGACCGCGCCCTGCAGCGCCAGGGTCGTGCCCCCGGCGGCGGACGGGCGTCGGGATGAGGCCCGGCGTCTGGATCTACCTGGGCGTGGTGCTCTACGCGCTGATTGTCGGGGCGACGCTCACGTACGTCGACGAGTGGGAGACGATCGGCGAACGCGCGGCCGATGAATGACGACGACGACGGCCTGCACGGTGGAAGGCGGAGGCTGACGAGGACCTTCCGCCATGGAGTGCCCACCCGTGGAGGCAGGATTGATCCGCCGCGTTACGCCGCCGGCAGTCCGTCGCGGATCACCTTTTCCACGGCGGCGATGAAGACGTCGATCTCGGCGGGGGTGGTGTAGACGTTGGGCGTCACGCGCACGCCCTTGACGGCGGGGTGGACGATGGGGGTGGCGAGAATGCGGTGCCTGTCGAACAGGTGCTGCACCAGCGCGCCCGGCTCGATTCCGTCGATGCCGAAGTTGGCGAGCCCCACCGCGAAGCCGGTGCGCAGGCTGGTGTTCATCCGCACGCGGTCGTGGCGCATCAGCGCGCGGGCCCAGCGGTCGCGCAGGTACACCATCCGCGCGGCCTTGCGCTCCAGCCCGATCCCCTCCGAAAAGATGAGCGCCTCCGCCACCGCCAGGAAGTTGGCGGCCGGGTGCGTGCCGATCTCCTCGAACTTGCGGATGCTGGCGTCCAGCCTGGCGTCCGCCGCCTGCAGCGGCCAGAGCCCGGGAATCCTGTCGCGGCGCACGTACAGCAGGCCCGTGCCGTGCGGCGCGAACAGCCACTTGTGCAGGCTGCTGGCGTAGTAGTCCGCGTCCAGCTCGTCGCGGGTGAACGGGAAGTGCGCGAACGCGTGGGCGCCGTCCACGATCACCGGCAGCCCGCGCCGCCGCGCCATCTGCACCACCGCCCGCACGGGAAGGATCTGCCCCGTGAGGTTGATCATGTGGCACATGTGGATGAGCTTGGTCCGCGGCGTGATGGCGGCCTCGAAGCGGCGCACCACCTCGTCCGGGTCCTCCGCGGGGACGGGGAGCGACACCTGGCGAAGCACAATGCCCTCGCGGCGCTCGCGCTGCTGCCAGGTGGTGATCATCCGCGGATAGTCCTGGTCGCTGGTGACCACCTCGTCGCCGCGCTGCAGGTCGAAGCCCTGCTGGCAGATCTGCAGGCTCTCCGACGCACCGCGCGTGACCGCCACCTCTTCCGCGTCGCACCCGAACATGCGCGCCAGCCCGGCGCGCACGGCCTCGCGCTGCGGCTCCAGCACGCGCCACATGGTGTAGACGGGCGCCTGGTTGCTGAAGTCCAGGTGCCGCTTCATCGCGTCCTGCACAATGGCGGGCGCCGGGCTCACGCCGCCGTTGTTCAGGTTGATGATGGACCGGTCCACCGTGAACGCCTGCTGCACGGTGAACCAGAAGTCCTCGTCCTCCGCGATCTGCCGCGGCGTGCCGGGACGCCGCGCGAGGGTTTCCAGGATCTCCCGCAGCCCGTCCGGGCCGGACGGCGCGAAGAGGGCGGCGGCGGGGGCGGCGCCCGCGGAGGCGAGAAAGCGGCGGCGGGAGATCATGCGTGGTCGGTGGCCAGCGGGTAGAGCAGGGAAGGGAACGCCCGCAAGGTAAGCGGCGATGCGCGGGGAATCCAGCGCGGCGTCGGGCGTGACGCCGGCGCGGCTGAAGCCCCCGTAACGAAAATGAAAAGCCTCGCTAACTGCGCGAGGCTTCAACTGCGTGATGCCCGCCGCGCGCGCAGGCCGCGTGCGGCACGAGCCGTCCGCGCAGGCGGATATCGCGTGGTCATTGCCCGCGATTTCAATTCAACCGCCACGGCTGGGGGCTCGCGGGATGGCGGACCTGGTCCCGGCGGTGATCAGGCTTCAAACTGCGCGGACATCGTTGCGCGGAGGCGCCGTCGGCATGCGCGCGAACGCCGCCGTTTGCATCCGCGCGTCCGCCGATTATCATGTGCGGTGGCCGTCCGGCGGCCGTCATCCACGATCCACATCTCCCGTTCCTTTCGCGACCCGCATCGCCGCTCTCCGGCGCGCGGCCGCGTCCATCCACCGCACCCCATCCACCGAGCTTCGCCCATGGCATCCATCCGCCGCGACCCCAGAACGTTCGACGTGTGCATCGTGGGCAGCGGGGCGGGGGGTGGTATGGCGGCGTACGAGCTCACCCGGGCCGGCGCCAGCGTGGTGCTGCTGGAAGCCGGCGGGCCGTGGAACATCTACACCGACAGCGCCATGCTCAAGTGGCCGTACGACACGCCCCGGCGCGGCGCGGCCACGCCCGAGCGGCCGTTCGGCGAGTTCGACGCGTGCGTCGGCGGGTGGGAGATCGAGGGCGAGCCTTACACGCGCGCGTCCGGCACGCGCTTCGACTGGTGGCGCGCGCGGATGCTGGGCGGGCGCACCAACCACTGGGGCCGCATCTCCCTCCGCTTCGGCCCGGACGACTTCCGCGGGAAATCGATCGACGGGCTGGGGGACGACTGGCCCATCGGCTACGACGACCTGGCTCCGTACTACGACCGGCTGGACCGGCTGGTCGGCATCTTCGGCAGCCGCGAGGGGCTGCACAACCACCCGGACGGCGAGTTCCAGCCGCCGCCCAGGCTGCGCTGCTGGGAGCTGATGGTGAAGGAGGCGGCGCGGCGGCAGAACGTGACCTGCATCTCGTCGCGCATGTCCGTGCTGACGCAGCCGCTGAACGGGCGTCCCAGCTGCCACTACTGCGGCCAGTGCGGGCGCGGCTGCAGCGTGAACGCAAACTTCAGCACCACCGGCGTCTTCATCCCCCCCGCGCAGCGCACCGGTAAGCTGACGCTGATCACCGACGCCATGGCGCGAGAGGTGAGCGTGGGGCAGGACGGGCGGGCGACCGGCGTGCACTACGTCGACAAGAAGACGGGGGCGGATGAACGCGTAAACGCGCGTATCGTGGTGCTGGCGGCCAGCGCCTGCGAATCCGCGCGCATTCTGCTCAACTCGCGGTCGACGCACTTTCCGCAGGGGCTGGCGAACGGCAGCGGCACCGTGGGCAAGTACCTGACGGATACCACGGGGACGGACGTGGCGGGCTTCATCCCCCGGATGATGGACCACGTGCCGCACACGGAGGGCTCCGCGGGCGGATCGCACATCTACATGCCCTGGTGGCTGGACAACCGGAAGCTGGACTTTCCCCGCGGCTACCACATCGAGGTGTGGGGCGGCACGGGCGTGCCCTCGTACGGGTTCATGGGCGGCATCCACCGGTATCCCGGCGGCGGCGGATACGGAAAGCAGCTCAAGGACGACTACCGGCGCTACTACGGCGCCACCGTGGGCTTCAGCGGCCGCGGCGAGCAGATCCCCAATCCACACTGCTACTGCGAACTGGACCCCGACACGGTGGATCGATGGGGCATCCCCGTGCTCCGCTTCCACTTCAAGTGGACGGACCAAGAGCTCAACCAGGTGAGGCACATGCAGGAGACCTTCCGCAGCCTGATCGCCGGGATGGGCGGCGAGGTCTTCAGCCCCATGCCGTCCAGGGAAGATGGATACGGGATCGCGCCGGGCGGCCGCATCATCCACGAGCTGGGGTGCACGCGGATGGGCGCCGACCCGTCCACCTCCGTGCTGAACGCCAACTGCCAGGCGCACGAGGTCCGCAACCTGTTCATCGCGGACGGCGGGCCGTTCGTGAGCCAGGCGGACAAGAACCCCACCTGGACCATCATGGCGCTGGCGATGCGCACCAGCGAGTACATCACGGAGCAGATGCGCGGAGGTGCGCTGTGAGCGAGATGAACCGCCGCGAGGCGCTGGGCGTCCTTGCCGCGCTGCCGCTGGCCGCCGCCTTCGAGCCCGCGCCCGGTACCGCCGCGCACGAGATCCTGGCCGCGCGCGAGGCCGTCGCGGCGGAGACGGCCGCGGCCGCCGCGTACGAGCTGAAGTTCTTTACGCCGCACGAGTGGGAGACGGTGCGCGTGCTGGTGGACCTGGTCATCCCGCGCGACGAGCGCTCCGGCAGCGCCACGGACGCCGGGGTGCCGGAGTTCATGGACTTCATGCTGGATGCGTATCCCTCCATGCGCCTGTGGATGCGCGGCGGGCTGGCCTGGCTGGACACGGAGAGCCGCGCGCGCTTCGGCAGGCCGTTCGCCCAGGCGGCGGAGGCGGAGCGCACGGCGATCCTGGACGACATCGCCTGGCCGGCGCGGGCGCGGCCGGAGATGAGCCAGGGCGTGGCGTTCTTCAACCGCTTTCGCGACCTGACGTCGAGCGGCTTCTGGAGCACGCGCATGGGGGTGGATGACCTGCAGTACATGGGAAATCGCGGCATGCTGCGCTGGGACGGCTGCCCGCCCGAGGCGTTGGCCAAGCTGGGGGTGAGCTACGCCGGCGAGGCGTGACTCGTACGGCCGGCGCGCCCGCCAACCCCGTTGATTACGAACGACGTCACACCACGAGATCATTGCGCCGCGCCCGGAGAACCCCGGGTTGAAACCCGGGGCTATGAATGCCATAAGCCCCGCCCTAGGCTCGCGGAGCTCGCCCGGCGGGGCTTCACCTGCTCGCGCGGGCTGCGTCCGAGGTGTGGCCCGCCCTGATTTTGCGAGAAACTGTCATTCCGAAGGAGCGCCCGCGCGAACCCTCCCGTGCACAAACCCATTGGCGCGACTGAGGAATCTACTCGCCCGCGCAGGTGCA
>DATABT010000144.1:0-1621 GCA_036259455.1 Longimicrobium sp.
TCGCCCACCTCCCCCAAAACCCCTGGGGGAGGTTGTGCAGGACGGGTTCCCTGCCCCAGGAACCGGCATCCTGCCATCGCGGGAGGCCGCGCCGTGGGGGCCCTCACCCCCGACGACGTCACCCTGTCCAACCTCCCCCAGAATTGGGGGAGGTCGCGAGCGCGTCGAGCGGGAGGGGCGCTCGCCCGAGCACCACACCCATCCACCGCTCACGAACCGGGGTTCATCCCCCCTCCCCCGCGGTTCGCGGGAGGGTCGGAAAGGGCGCGAGGCCGGGGGAGGGCTCCGCCACCAGCGCCCGCAGCTCGTCCGGCGTGACCGTCGCGACGCCGGGCTTCCCCACCTCGATGCCGGCGGCCAGGTTCGCCAGCACGGCGGCCTCCCGCATGGTCGCGCCCGCGGCGAGCGCGACGGCCGCGAAGGCGGTCACGGTGTCGCCGGCGCCGCTGACGTCGTAGACCTCGCGCGCCACGGTGGGAATGCGGAAGGCGGGGCCGTCCGCGCCCTTGAGCGCCATCCCGTGCTCCCCCAGCGTCAGCAGCAGGTGCTCGGCCTTCACGCGCTGCCGTGCGGACTCCAGCCATCCGTCGTCGTGCGCGGCCAGCGGGCGGCCCAGGGCGGCGCTCAGCTCCAGCGCGTTGGGCTTGAAGACGGTGGCGCCCCGGAACTCGAAGAAGTTGCGGAACTTGGGATCCACCACGCTGGGGATCCCCGCCTCCCGCGCCGCGTCGATCGCCGCGCGGATCACGGACGGCACCAGCACGCCCTTGTTGTAATCCTCCAGCACCAGCGCGTCCGCCGCGCCCACCGCCGCGCGCACCGCCTCCTGCAGCCGCGCCGCGCACTCCGCGCTCACGTCGTCGTCGCGCTCGCGGTCGAAGCGGACGACCTGCTGGTGGCGGGCGACCACGCGCGTCTTGGTGGTGGTCGGACGGCCGGCGTCCTCCACCAGCCGCGGGTGCACGGCGCCGCCGTCCAGCCGCGCCAGCGCGTCGCGGATCTGCGCGCCCGCGGCGTCGGCGCCCACGCATCCCACCAGCTCGCACTCGGCACCGAGGGCGACCACGTTGGCGGCGACGTTCGCCGCGCCGCCCAGCGCCACCCACTCATCTTCCACCGCGACCACGGGTACGGGCGCCTCGGGCGAGATGCGCGACACCGCGCCGACCAGGTAGACGTCCAGCATCAGGTCGCCCACCACCGCCACGCGCAGCCCCCGGCACCGCTCCAGTATCTCGTCCAGCCGCGCGCGTGTAAGCCGCTCCATCCGTGTGCCGCCCTTCTGCCGGGAAAAAGAGGCGGGGAATCTAGACGGGGGGGCGGAGCGTGTCAAAACCGCAGGGAATAGGGAATAGGGAATAGGGAATAGGGAATAGGGAATAGGGAATAGAGCCTGTCCAGTAAACCCCCGGAGGGGTCGCTAAGGGCCATGCGGCAGCATAGATTGGCGTCAGTCACTCGACGCCACCGCAAGCTGCCTATGAGCTACAACTTCCGGGATTACGACCAGGACCAGCTGTTCCTGATGCCTCCCTCGGTCCAGGAGTGGGTGAAGGAGGACAGCCTCGCGCGCTTCCTTTCCGAGATCATCGATGGAATGGATGCGCGCGGGCGGCTGGAT
>DATABT010000145.1:0-3180 GCA_036259455.1 Longimicrobium sp.
GCCATGAGCGTGGGTGAGTAGATTTCTCAGTCGGCGCAACAAGATCCTGCATGAGCCAAGTCCTCGTGGGCGCCTCCTTCGAAATGACAGCTCACGGCGCAGACTTCGTGCGTGCAACGAAATCCGCGATGAACCTGAAAAATCTCTTTCCGGCACGATGTCATCCTGAGGGAGCCACCGTGCATATCCTTGTCGGCGGACGGCATACGGCGGCGACCGAAGGACCTCGCCGGCAGGCGACAGGCCCGCTTCGGTGCGAGGAACTGGGACGTCGTCGTCTTGCGGAAAGGTCCTTCGGTCGCGCCGAGAGCGTTGTGCACCATGCAGTTCCGTGAGGGCGCTCCCTGGATGGAAAGGTGCCCCGCTCCGCGGAGGGCCCCTCCCCCAGGCCCGCCCCAGGCCCCCTCCCCGCTTGTTCCTCGCGGAGAGAGGGAGAACTGGATGACTCAGGATGACGTCACCTGCTTCTTCGGTGGATGAATCTTTGAACACGCGCTGAGATGACATGCCCGGGGGCGCCGCTGGATCACAACGACACCGGTGCCCGCGAAACACGCGCGGCACGCCCGGCGTACTCGGGGCCGGAGCCATGGGTACAGAACATCCGCACCGGGAGGAAAACGTGATCGAGGCAGTGCCCACGAGCTGGTTTTCGGGCGATTACCTCCTGCAGCAGCCGCACGGGACGGTGGCGGAGCTGGACGTCTCGGCGTGGCGGGAAAAGGCGGAGTTCGAGGTGCAGGGCGGACGCTACCGGCTCTCCCGCGAGGGGATGAGGTCGGGCGCGTTCGTGCTGGAAAGCCAGGGGCAGATGCTGGCGCGCGCCGTCAAGCCGAGCGCCTTTCGCGCGCGCTTCGAGGTGCAGTTCGCCGGCCGGACGTACGAGCTTCGCCGCGGCGGGTGGGCAAGCAGCAGCTTCGGCGTGTTCGCCGGCCACCAGCAGGTGGGGAGCGTGCGGCGCGCGGGGGTGTTCTCGCGCCGCGCGTACATCGATCTGCCGGACGACTGGCCGCTGGCGGCGCAGGTGTTCATCTTCTGGCTGGCGCTCGTCATCTGGAACCGCGAGCGGGCGGCGGCCTCCTAGCGCCGGACACGCGCATGCCGGCCATCCTCCGCCTGCCGCGCGGAATCGGAAGCGACGGTGCGGATGATGGCCAGCAGGAGCGCCTGGTCTTCGCGGGTGGTGCCGTTTCCGCCCAGGACGACTTCCATGCCGCGGAACCCTTCCGCATGCCGGCCGGGATCGGTGAACCAGGCGCCGGCGGCGTACCGACCGTCCGCGTAGCGCGTCGAGAGAAAGACGCGCAGTCCGCCGATGGTGTCCCAGCACTCGCTGTACTGCGGGTCCCTCGGCGGCTCATCCGCGTAGCTCCCGCGGAACGAGGCGGGCGACCAGTACCCGTTCACCTGCTCGAACCGCCGCGGGCCGTCGCGCCAGGCCGTGCCGCCGTGCATGAACCATCCGGCCGTATCCCGCTGGAACGCGGGCGGAAGGAGAAAGGTGAATCCGCGGTACGGCCCCGCCTGGCGCACCCACTCCGTCGTATCCACCCCGGGTAACGAGCACGCGGCGAGGGTGTGCCTCGGCGCCGACCCGAGCCGCGAGCATCCCGCCACCACCAGCAGCAGAGCCGCCGTCCTCGCCCATCGCCCGGCGTGACGCCGCCGCTTCATCATTCCCCAGGCGTCATCGCCCCGCATCGCCATAAGCCTCCGCCCCGCTCCAGGCACAGACCAGGTCCGAGTTGCGCTGGACGGCGACCGTCACCGAGCGTGGAACGGCGCGCCGGACCCACGGAACAGTCCGGCGTAGAGCGCGGCGTCGCTCGCCGGCCGCTGCTCGATCCATCCTTCGAACCACCAGCGGTTGCCGCCCTGGGGGCGCCGTACGCGGACCGAGTCCGCCGGCACCGGTGAAAGCAGGCCCCTTCTGCGAGTCCGTGCCGAGGGCGGGAGGCGCACGCGAAGCCGCCGCTCACCCGGGCCGCCGAGCCCGCGCAGGCGGACTCCGCGATGTTCCAGCGGCGAACTCATTCGCTCCCGCGGGCGTACGGTGTCACCCGTCGCAATGAGCATCATCCGTCCGGGACAACCATCCGCCGAAGCACGCCTTACCCGAACGTCACCACCCGCCCGGGCATTCCCGGAAGCTCGGCCCACGTGCCCTCGCGCAGCCGCACCGGCGCCAGCGCGAGCGTGGGCGCGACCCACTCGATTTCCGCGCGGCGGCGGCGTCGCTGGCGCGCACGCTGGCGAGCGCGGGCGGCCGCGGCGGCGCGCCGGGCTTCTTCGATGGCGGCGGGGCTGCCGGGGCGCGGGCGGATGGGCTGGTCGGTGATGGCCATGGCCGCCAAATCCGCCACGCGCCCGCGGATGCGCAGGATGTCGCCCTGGCCGCCGCCGGAGTAGGTGCGGTTCGTGAGCACGATCACGAACAGGTCCTTGGTGGGATCGATCCAGATGGAGGTGCCGGTGAAGCCGGTGTGCCCGAACGATCGCTCGGAAAAGTAGCTCCCCGACGAGCTGCGCTCCGCGGGCGTGTCCCACCCCAGCGCGCGGGTGGCGGCGTTCGGCTGGCGGCGGATGAAGCTGGCCACCGTCCCCCCGTTCCACACGCGGCGCGTGCCGTACGCGCCGCCGTTCAGCAGCGTCTGCGCGTACACGGACAGGTCCCACGCGGTGGAGAACAGCCCCGCGTGCCCCGCCACCCCGCCCAGCCGATACGCGTTGCCGTCGTGCACCACGCCGTCCACCTCGTAGGGGCGCTCGTTCCCGGGCATGGCCGTGGGCACCGCGCGGCGCTGCAGCTCGGGCGGGGGGAGGTAGAAGGTGTTCTGCATCCCCAGCGGGCCGAAGATGCGGCGCGCCAGAAAGCGGTCCATCGGCTCCTCCGCGACGCGGCGGACGGCCTCCGCCATCATGATCATCCCGAAGTCGCTGTACACCATCCGCTCCCCGGGCGGCGTCACCAGGTCCCTGCGCATCACCTGCCGCAGCGCCTGCTCGGGCGACGACGCGCTGCCGTACAGCCAGGCGCCGGCGGGAAGCCCGGAGGTGTGGGTGAGCAGGTGGCGGACGGTGATGTCGCCGCGCCCCTCGCCGCGAAAGCCGGGGACGTAGCGGCGCACCGGCGCGCCGATCTCCAGCTTGCGGTCGTCCACCAGCGCCATCACGGCGCCC
>DATABT010000146.1:0-4101 GCA_036259455.1 Longimicrobium sp.
GCGTCCCTCCTGGTGAGTCCGTCCCCGTGCTTCGATGGATCCCGGTCCGTGGACCGCTGCCGCTCCCGCCCGTCCGCGGAGCGGCCGGGCCGCCGGGCCCGCGCGGGCCCTCCCCTCCCGCCGGAGCTCGTCCCCACCCCGGCAAATTGCCCGCCGTCAACCCTCGACCAGAAACCAGTCCTCGCGCTCCACCGTCCACTCGGCGGCCTGGAGCTGCTCACGGTGTAGCAGGCCGCGCAGCGACTCGCGGAAGCCGCGGCGGCGCACCAGCACCACGGCGGTTTCGCCCGGGCCGTCGCGGAAGCCTTCCAGGTACATGAACGCCACGTCGCCCAGCGTCTCCGGCCGCGGCAGCGAGACCAGGTGGCCGCGGACCTCCGCCTGCACCTCTTGCAGCCGCTGGAACTGCGCCGCGGTGAGCTCGATCTCCACGAACTCGTCGCCATCCACCTCCCATCCACCCTCCTCCAGCGGCTCGCCGGAGCGGTAGAAGAGCGGGTCAAAGGGCAGGCCCTCGCGGCGCTTGAAGTTCTCGTCCGCCGCGTAGTCAAAGTCCTCCAGCGCGTCCTCGCCCGCGGTGCTCTCGCGGTGGTGCCGCACCTCGTGCACCACCGTCTCCTCCAGCTCGCCCTCCCAGTCAAAGTCCGGATCCAGCTCCGCCAGCGCGGCGAACGAGCCGTAGTACAGGTGCACGCCGGAGCGCAGCGTGTCGGGCGTCTCCATCCCCAGGTCCAGCTCGCCCGTGGCGCACTCGCCCAGCGTGTAGACTTCCGGCAGCTCCGGGTGCGGCATCGCCTCTTCCGAGACGGCCACGTACTCGATGCCGCCGCGCAGCTCGGGGGGAATGGCGTCGAAGATCTCGTGCGCGCGGCGCTCGAACTCGTCAAAGGTCATCGGGTGATGATCGGGTCGGGTGAGAGTCGGTGGATGAGGATGCGCGCCGCCGCCAGTACGGCGCCCGCCGCGATCCCCAGCGCCCAGGAGCGCGGATCGCGCCACAGCACCAGCTTGAACCACGTCGCCTGCGCCACGAGCGCGCCGACGAGCAGCAGGAACCACCTCGACCGCGTCGTGAGCGCGGCGTAGGTGAAGAAGAGCACGTGCCCGCTGAACGGCACCGGCAACCCGGCGAAGCGAATCGCTCCGAGGACGGATGCGAGCGCATCCACCGCCAGCGCGCCCGCACGCTCGTCCTCCATCCGCCCGACGCGCATCCACGCCCAGGCGAAGAACGCGACGAAGAACGGCGCCACGTACAGAAGCAGGAACCGCCGCGCCTCCCATCCATCGAGCGCCAGCGCCGCCGCGGTGAAAAGCATCGGCACCGCCACCCCGCCGGCGACCATCGCCCGGCGCAGGGGATCGCGATGGCGGATGATCAGCCGGCGGAGTGCTTCCACTGTCGATCCATCGTCATCCTGAGTCATGCGGCGCTGCGCGCACCCTGTCGGATGAAAGTCGCTCGCGCCGCGTCTGTCATTTCGAAGGAGGCGCCCGCGTGATCGCGGCCGGTGCAGGAACTCGTGGCGCCGACTGAGAAATCTACTCACCCGGGCACGTGCCGCGCCCCGCTCGACGGACCTCGCCCGGATGCCTTTCCATCCAGGGACGCGCACGCGCGGACCCGCAACCTTCTCCAGCAGTTGCGCGCGACCGAAGGACCTTCTCTACGGCTGCGAGGGGTGGGTCAGGCAGCGACGCCGCCCCCTCGGTTCTGCGGACAGGGTCCTTCGGGCGGCGCACCGAGTCCGTCGCTCACGCAGGTTCGGCGCGGCGCCGCCCTCAGGATGACGTCGTCGGGCTTCCGCGAATCGAACCCTCCGCACTCTCGCACTCCCGCACTCCCTCCCGGGCACACGAAGGGCGCGGAACCGGCCGGCCCGCGCCCTTTCATCCACCGGCCGGGCCGGCGATCAGTCCAGCTCGTCGATGCTGTTGATGACCTTGCCGACCAGCCCGTACTCCTTGGCCGCGTTCACGTCCAGCCAGAAGTTGCGGTGCGTGTCGTTCTCGATGCGCTCGAAGGGCTGTCCCGTCTCCCGCGCGAAGATGCGGTTGATGCGCTCGCGCATGCGAATGATCTCGTGCGCCTCGATGGCGATGTCGGCCGCGGTGCCACCCGCCCCGCCCGCCGGCTGGTGCAGCAGAAAGCGCGTGTTGGGCAGCGCGAAGCGGTCCTCCCTGGGCGCGGCCACGTAGATCAGCGCGCCGGCGCTGGCCACCCATCCGGTGCCGATCATCCGCACCCGCGGCTTGATGAAGCGGATCACGTCGTGGATGGTGTCACCCGACTCCACGTGCCCGCCCTGCGAGTTGACGAAGATGTTGATGGGCTTGTCGCTCTCCGCCGACATGGCCAGCAGCTGGCCGATGACGTTGGAAACGAGCTGCTGGTCGATGCCGCCGCTGATGATGAGCGTGCGCGACTTGAACAGCCGCTCGCGAATTCCTTCCGTGAGCGCGTTGGGAGGCGTCTGCTCCTCCGGCTTCTTCTCGTCGTCGTCGTGCTCCTCTTCGTACCTCATCCCCGGTATCCCCCTGATGGTCTGGCAGGCGTTCTGGTCGCCGTAGGGTAGCGCCCCGCCGCCCCCGGCGAAAGGGTCCGCGCCCTACCGCGGGGGGGCGGCCACCAGGCGCGTGACCCACAGCCCCGAGTTGAAGTCCGTCGCGAAAACCAGACCGTTGTGCGGCATGGCCGCCCAGGTAAAGGTCAGGTTGGGAATGAACGCGTTCTCGTCCGTGGTGGCCAGCACCGCCAGCTCGCGCCGCGTGATGCGACCCCGCAGCTCGCCGGAAACGTCCACCGCGCGCAGCCCGCCGTTGTGGCTCCCCAGGTAGAGCGTGTCGTTCTGCACCCAGAACTTGCTGATCCCCCGCCCCTCCACCTCGTACTGGGCCACTTCGACGGGCATCTCGGGATTGGTGGCGTCGAACACGTGCAGCAGCCCGCCGATCTCCATCCGCCGGTTGAAGTCGGCGCTTGGGGGAAGGATGGCGTCGCCCACGAACACGTAGCGGCGGCCGGCGCGGTTCACGTACGGAAACGCGTAGTGCGTGTGCCCCCACCGCTGGTTGCGCCACTCCGTGCGATAGCGCGACTGGCTGAGCATCCGCGGGCGCTCCGGCGTGCCGCCCTTGATTCCCCGCCCCACGTCCAGGATCACCAGCCCGTCGTCCCAGTAGGAGAGGTACGCCAGCCCGTCGTGCACGTACACGTCGCTCAGGTACTTGTTGGGCGTGTTGGTCTCCAGGTTCCAGCGCGACACCGGGCGAGGATCCGCGGGATTGCTCACGTCCATCACCACCAGCGACGCCGCCCCCGCGTCCACCACGTACAGCCGGTCGCCCGAGAAGAAGACGGACTGCACGCCCCCCGTAACCGTCTCCCAGTAGTCCGCCACCTGGCGCGGATGCGCGGGGTCCGCCAGGTCCAGCAGCACTAGGCCGTTGCGGCGGCTGCGCGCGCCGCGCCGCCCGAAGGCCGCCAGCGTTCCCGCCTCGTTCACCGCCACGTCGTTGATGCTGGACGCGTCCACCACCACCGAGTCCGTGAGCACCGGGCGCGATGGATCGGTCACGTCCCACACGAACAGCCGGTCGCCGCGGCACCCGTTGCACCCGCCCCAGGTGCCCGTGTAGACGTAGTCGCGCCCATCCACGCCGCGGAACGCCCACAGGTCCGTGCTGCGCGTGTGGGTGATGGGCCCTCGCCCCACGACTTCGAAGCGCGCCGGGTTGCGCGCCACCTCTTCGGGCGTGGGGCCCACGAACGCCGGCCGGTTCTGCGCCTGTGCCTGCGCCTCCCCCGCCAGCGCGGCGGCGAGCAGGGCGATCGTGCGAATCATGCAGTGCTTCATGGGACGATGCGGATGGTGCGGGATGGATGCAGCGCGGCGCCTGCGGCCGGCCCTTGTACCAAGTATGCGCACTGATGCCACGGCGCGGTAGGCTCGCGCGTCCATCGTGAACGTACGAGCCCAGCGCACCCTGACAGTTCCACGGATCTGCGCTGGCACGGAACTCAACGGAGGCAGCGGAGTTTGCTCAGCGCCCCCTGCTGACGTCTCCGGGAGGTGAAGAGAAAGCGGCGGCCCCCCCCCC
>DATABT010000147.1:0-6476 GCA_036259455.1 Longimicrobium sp.
GGCGCGAGCGACTTTCATCCCACAGGATGCGCGCAGCGCCGAATGACTCAGGATGACGTCACCTGCCTTTCGGCGGATGAATCTTTACACACGCCCTGAGCGAGAAAACGGGTCACCAGCACGGGTGAGTAGATTTCTCAGTCGGCGCCCCGGCTACCTGCACCGGCGGGGATCACGCGGGCGCCTCCTTCGAAATGACAGTCGGGATGGGGCGAACGTCATCGTTCCCACCTGCCATCAGAAGCGACGACGTCCCAGCGGTTCGTGGCTGGAAGCCGGGACGGGGACCACGCAAAGGGCCGCCTGCCCCCGGTGAGGCAGGCGGGCCCTTTCGTACGAACCGCGGCGCGGGCTAGAAGTAGACCTTTACGCCTACCTGCGTCTGGAACTGCAGCAGCAGGTTGGCGCCCAGCGCCTCTTCGCGGCCGAAGTTCTGCGGGACGCGGTACAGGATGCGATCGTTCTCCGCGTCGTAGCGCACCGCCTGCAGGATGTTGCGGTTGGCGGAGAACACGCCCACCACGCGGCCCCACTCGCTGTTCAGGCCGTTGAGCACGTTGAACATGTCCACCTGCAGCTCCGCCCGGCGGCCCCGTTCGCGCCCGAAGCTCTTGCTCACGCGCAGGTCCAGCTGGTTGCTCCAGGGAAAGCGGCAGGTGTTGCGGTCCACCACCTCGCCCACGTAGTCGCCCAGGCAGTCACGGCCGCGCAGGAACCCGGCGTAGCGGTCGCGCTGCTCCAGGGCGGCCGCGCCCGTGTCGGCCAGCGGCAGGTCTTCCGGCGCGAAGATGAACGGCCGGTCGTTGAAGCGCACCCCGTCGCCGTTCAGGTCGCCGCTCACCTCGGGCGTCCAGGGACGGCCGCTCTGCATCCGCCAGATCCCGGCCAGGTTGATCCCGAAGGGCAGGCGGGTGTTGGCGTTGAGGATGAAGGTGTGCGTGCGCGCGTAGTAGCTGGGGCCCCACGCGCGGTCAAAGTCGCCGATGCCGCCCAGATCGTTGGGGCCGTAGATGCCCACGTCCGGGTCCTGGAACCCGGAGCTGGCCGTGCAGCACGAATACGACGAGTTGTCGTACGCGCGGGTGTAGGTGTACGAGCCGGCCAGGCCGGTCACGTCGCTGAACTCGTGGCGCAGGTCGAAGGTGGCCGTGAACGCCTCGGCGCGCCCGTCGTTGTAGTTCACGAACAGGTCGCCGAACTCCAGGTTGGCCCGCGAGCGCAACGTGTTGGCCGCCGCGTCGCCGGCCGCGGGGTCGAAGATGGCCTCCGGCTGAAAGATCTGCCGTCCGCCCTCCGCCGGCAGCGTGTGCTGCGCCTCGCGCAGGTTCAGGTTGCGCAGCGTGTACAGCTTGAAGCTGCGCGTCCACAGCAGGTCCACGCTGGCGCGCGTTCCCCGGCCCAGCGCCTGCTCGTAGCCCAGGTTCCCCTTGAAGGTCTCGGGGAACTCGAAGTCCGGCTGCCAGAAGGTGTAGGTGGGAATTCCCGACGTCACCGACTGCTGCGCGCACGCCTCGGGGTTGTCCGTTCCCTGCGGCGACCAGCTGCCGTAGCCCGAAGGCGAGGGGGGCGCGTTGGGGTCTCCCGGCTCGCCGCGGCAGATCACCTGCACCACCGGGCGCACGCTCCCCGCCACGTTGCCGCCCAGCACGTACGGCACGCGGCCATAGAAGTATCCCGCGCCCGCGCGCAGCATGGAGCGCCCGTCGCCGCGCAGGTCGTACGCCACCGACAGCCGCGGGCTGAGGTTGTTGTTGTCCGTGGGCGCAATGCCGCTTCGCAGCCCGAACGCCTGCTCCGCCGCCACCACCCGCTCGGGCGCGTCACGGAAGCTCTGCTGGTCGTAGCGCACCCCCGCCGTCAGCGTAAGGCGCGGCGTGAGGGCCCACTCGTCCTGCGCGTACACCGCCCACTCCACCACGTCGAACTCCGACACGGGAACGCCGCCGCCCTCGCGGATGAATCGCGTGAACGAGCTGGGGCGAAAGTTCTCGAAGTCCTCCAGGGTGGCGAAGCTGTACTCGCCCGCGCCGTTGCTGATGAAGCGGTTGAAGATGTGCGTGTACATGGCGTTGGCGCCCACCTTGAGGGTATGCGCGCCCGCCGTGTGCGTGAGGTTGTCGATCAGCTGGAACTTGGTTTCTTCCAGATTGTTCAGGTACGAAACGAAGGTGCCGCCGTACCCGATGCGCTCGCCCCCCTCCAGGTTCACGATGAGCGCCGGGCGCACGTCGTTCCCCTGCCGCGGCCGCCCCTCGTCGCTGATCTGAAAGCGCAGCGTGTTGAAGGTGCGCGGGCTCAGCACCGACTGCAGCTCGCCCACCGTGCTGTTGCTGGTGCCCTCGAACTGCTCCGCGCGCGAGCGGCCGTAGATGAAGTCGAAGTTCGCGTTGAACTCGTTGAGGTTGTCATAGTTGCTGAAGTTGTGGCGCAGCGTGAAGCGGTGGTTGTCGTTCACGTTCCAGTCGATGCGCCCGAAGAGGGTGAGCACGTCGTTGCTGGTCTGGAACGGGCGGTACCCCGACTCGGCGCCGGCGATGCCGTAGCGGTCCTCAAGCACGTCGAAAAAGCGCTGCGTCTGCTCGAACACCACCGGGTTCTCCTCCACCCCGCCCGGCCCGAAGCGGCTCAGCGTCAGGGGAAGCTGCGGCTCGCGGCGCCGCTGACCGTCCAGGCTGAACAGAAAGAACAGCCGGTCGCGCTTGATGGGGCCCGACAGGCTGGCCGCGTACTGGGTGACCTGGTAGTCCTCCAGCGGCTCGGTCTGCACGAAGTTGCGCCCGGTGAGCGCGTCGCTGCGGTAGTTGGCGTACGCCGTGCCGCGCCACTCGTTGGTGCCGCCGCGGGTCACCACGTTCACGATGCCGCCGGTGTAGCTGCCGTACTCGACGTCGTAGCCGTTGGTGATGATCTGGAACTCGCGGATGGACTCCAGCGAAAAGGCGAAGGGAATGCGCGACCCGCCGCGGTTCTCGCCGAAGAACGAGTTGTTGGCGTCCACCCCGTCGATCTGAATGCTGGTCTGCGACGCCCGCTGGCCGGCGATGGAGAACTGGCCGCCCGTGGTGGCGCCCGGATCGGGCGAGACCAGGCCGGACAGGTTGATGAAGTCGGTAAAGTCGCGGCCCAGCACCGGGAGCTCCTGGATCTGCTCCTCCGTCACCAGCTGCGTGACCCCGCCCTGAGCCGCCGCGATCCCCTCCTCGGCGGTGACCGTCACCGTCTCCAGCGCCACGGCCTCGCTGGCCAGGCGCAGGTTGGCCACGGCGCTCTGCCCCACGGCCACCCCAACCTCGGCGGTGGCGGCGCGCCGCCCCAGCTGCACCGCCCGCACCGTGTAGGTGCCCGGCGGCAGCAGGCGGATGGTGTAGGCCCCGTCGGGGCCGGTGGTGGTGCCGCGCTGCAGCCCCGTGGCCGCGTTGCGCGCGCTTACCGACGCGCCGGCCAGCGGCGCGCCTTCCTCGTCCGTCACCACCCCGCGCACCTCGCCGGTGGTGGTCTGCGCCGCCAGCGAGGGCGCCGCCAGGGTCAGAAGGCATCCGAGGAGAGCCCGTCGGATGGCCCGGAAAGTGAGTTTCATTCCCGTGCGTTGTCTCGGGTTCTGCCGCTCAGGAGGCCGGCGTTACGTCCTGCGGCTTGCGGGGCTTGAACTGCGCGTTGTTGTTGAACACGCTGGCGATCCCCACCACGTCGTAGGTATTCCCCACCGTGAAGCTGGCGGGGGTGAGCCCCGTGCCCGGGCCCTCGATGCGGATGTCGAAGGTGTAGGTTTCCGGGCCCGTGGCGGGGTCCACCCGCACGCTGAAGCGCCCGAGGTCGTCGGGGGTCCCCACGGAGGTCACCGTCAGGTCCTCCAGCCGCACCAGGTCGCTCTCGAACTCGCGCGAGCGGAACTCCTCCGGCGTCAGCAGGGCGGGCTCGATCGGCTCCGCCGTGCCCACCCTGCGCACGGAGGTGAGCCCCTCCAGCTGGATCTCGCCGTTGAACTCGCCCACCACCCCCGACGCCTCCACCACGTCGCCCTCCACCAGCCCGAGCCCGGCGGGCACGCCAAAGATCTGGATGCCGCCGGAGACGTCCTGCAGGTACGCGTTGTCGGCCCGGAACGCGCCCTGGCGGGTGGTCACGATGCCGCGCACCGCCGCCCGCACCCCGGCCTCGGGCGTCAGCTCGCGCACCTCGTCCGCCAGGATGAGGCAGGCGTTGCGCGTCTCCACGCGGAAAAAGCGGGTCTGCCCCGGCAGCACCGTCACCGGCTGTGGGTTCAGGCACACCTGCACCCCCGGCGGCAGCGTGGACGGGACGAAGAACGCGTCCGCCGTTCCCGCGGGGAGCCCCTGCACCACCAGGCGGCCCTGTGCGTCGCTCACGCCCGTGGCGTACACCTGGCTGGTGTCGCCGCGCACGGTGAAGCGCACCGTGACCCCCTGCAGCGCAAAGTCGCCGGCGGCGGGGTCGAAGGTGTTGTCGTTGTTGGAATCGAAGTACAGCAGCCCCTCCACGGCGCCCGGCTGGTCCACCGTAAAGGGCGGCGCCGTGTCGGGCTCGCAGGCGGCCAGCAGCGCCCCCGCCAGCAGCAGGGGCGCCGCGCTCCGGACCGTGAATTCTCTCAGTCTCATCTCAGGCAAGTCCGGTTGCGGGTCAGCTGGCGATCACGTCGGCGGTGCTGCGCGGCTTGATCTGCGCGTTGCCGCCGAACACGGTGAGGATCCCCACGATGTCGTAGGTGGCGCCCACGGTGAACGCCGGCGCCTCCACGTTGGTGGGCCCGTCGGCGCGGATGGTGATCACCGTGCCGTCGGGGGCGCGCGCGGTGACGTTGAACCCGCTGCCGGTGCTGCTCTGGCTTCCGACGGTGAGCACCACCACGTCGTCGATGCGCGCCAACTCGCTCTCGTAGGTGCGGGCGTCCAGCTCCGCGCCCGTGATCACGCGGGGCGCCGGCACCGTGCCGGGGCCGATCACCGTCACGTCCACCGAGTCGGCCCGGGTGACGGTGTCGACCTGGAACTCGCCGAACGGGTTGCGCAGCGCGCCGCTCACGCGCACGCTGTCGCCCGCCTGCAGGGTGACGCCGCGGTGAAAGCGGTACACCAGCAGGCCGCCCGTGCGGTCCTGGATGTAGAAGTACTGCGAGCTGAACGTGCCGGGCGCGGCGGTCACCACGCCCGTGGCCGTCACCTCCGTGCCCAGCGCCTCGCCCTTGATCTGCGCGATGGTAGGCGGCGAGTTGTCGCGCACGTCCGAAACGTCGCGCGGCTTGAGCTGCGGAACGCTGTCGGGCGGGGTGGAGCTGGTGGTGAACACGTCCAGCACGCCCGTGACCGTGTAGGTGTTCCCCACCACGAAGGTGCTGAGCGGCACGTGGGTGGTGTTCTCCAGGCGCACCTGGAACTCGTCGCCCTGCGGGGTGCGCACGTTCACGTTGGCGCTGGTGGAGCCGGTGGTGGCCGTGGAAACCACCGTAAGGCTGTCCACCCGCGCCAGCTGCCCTTCGAAGCCGCGCTCCATCACCTCGGGTCCGTCCAGCGCGCGCGGCGCGGGAACGGGCCGGGTGCCCAGCGTCTCCACCACGGGGCTCACGCTGATCTGCACGGCGCCGCGGAACACGCCGATGCCGCCGGAGACGCGCACGCTGTCGCCCGGCGCCGGCTGCGCGGGGCTGCTGCTCGGGAGGAACACCTGGATTCCGCCCGTGGCGTCCTGCACGTAGAAGTTGCGGCCGCCCAGCTGCGCGCGCCCGGCGGTGACCGTGCCCTCCACCGTGACCGACGAGCCGGGGGCGCGGGTGCGCGCCTGCGCGATGGGGATGCGCAGGTTCCCCGTGAACCGGATGGCGAGCTGCACCGGCGGCTCCTGGGCGGGGACGGTGACCACCTTGTCCGCGCCGTCCACGATGGTCACCCCCTCCGGGGCCACCACGCGCACCGTGTACGTGCCCGGGCGCAGCCCGGGAAACGAGAACACGCCCGAGGCGTCGGTGGTCGCGGTGGCCGCCGGGGTGCCGGTGGCGGTGCCCCCCGCAAAGATCTGCACGGCGATGCCCGGGGCCGGCAGGTCCACCCCGGCGTCGAACTCCTGGTTGTCGTTGTCGTCGCGGAACAGGCGGCCGCTCACGCTGCCCGGAAAGTACGCGTAGCGGAACTCGGCCGTGGCCTGGCCGCCCAGCGCCGTGGCCGTCACCAGGGGCTGCGTGGCCGTGGTGAGCACCGCGCCCGCCGGGGCCGCGCCCGAAAGCGAGAGCGCCCAGGTGCCCGGCGCCAGCCCGCCGAAGGAGGCGGCGCCCTGCGCGTCGGTCTGGGCGGTGGCCGTGGACCCGTCCTCGCCCGTGGCGGTGACGGTGGCGCCCGCCACCGGGACGTCGCCGGAGTTGAAGTGCCCGGAGCCGTCCGCGTCGACGTACACCCGCACCGTCAGGTCGGTGGGCGCGCCGGCGGGACCCGTGGACTCGTCGCAGGCCGCCGCGAACAGCGCGGCGG